>NZ_JAQMSE010000103.1:0-8263 GCF_028330045.1 Aphanizomenon sp. CS-733/32 | reverse complement strand
CTAATGACCCCACTCTCATGACCTTTCAGGGTATTCAGGACTTTCCCTGTGGTCACGTCCCAGATTTTGATGGTGTTATCACCACTCCCAGAAGCCAATTGTTGTCCGTCGGGGCTAAATCCCACACTCCAGACCGTACTCTCATGACCTTTGAGAGTATTGAGGACTTTCCCTGTGGTCACGTCCCAGATTTTGATCGTCTTGTCACGACTCCCAGAAGCCAATTGTTTGCCGTCGGGGCTAAATCCCACACTATTGACATAACCCTCATGACCTTTGAGGGTATTAACTGCTAAGGCTCTATTTTCCGGCTTTTCATCACGCTGCAAATATACCGCTTGCCTTAATGCTGCTATCGCTGGTACTTGAGTATCAGATTTTGCCCAAGATGCGAGTTTAAGTTTTCCACCAGCCTTCAAGCCTTCTATTAAAGCGTTTCCGGTGTCTTTTAAGGCAAACTGGGCTTCACTGGATTTAGTTAAGGCTTGAATTGCATTAATATCAGCTTGTTGTTTTTGAGTTTCTGCCCTCTTTGCAGCATTCCAAGCTGTGACTGTTAACAAGGTCAATGCTATTCCTGCGGCCACTGAACCTGCAAGGGCAATTTTGAGAAAGCGATTGAGTTTAGCTTCACCAATTTTTCTTTGTTGTTTTTCCTGTTCCAGTTCTGCTATCACCGCTTTTAATTTTGGTTGTTGTTGCTGGCGAATAAACAAAGCCAAATAATCATGAACTAATTGATAACGTTCACAGGGATTTTCTGGTAACAACACCACTAAACCAGATTTGACAAATATCTCTAATACTAAATCTAAGTTATTCTCAGTTTCATTTTTATCTCGTTCTAATAATGATTGTAAATTTTCTTCTAATTCTGCCTTAGTTTTTAACGGTCTTGTTCCTTGTTCGTCTGTGAGAAAATAAAGTAATAATTCCGCAAGTTCTTGATTTTTCTCACCGCAATCATTAACTATTTCCCCTAAATAACGTTTAACTAATTGTTGTTTGTTACCAATTTTCTGATATGCTGCTAATGTGGTGATATTTTCTGTTTCTAATTGCGCCCCCACAACTTGTAATTCAATGGGACGAACTGAACCTAATTCTCCCGCTAAATCTTCTACCAGTCGGTTAATTAAATCAGGTTCTAACTGAAAAGTTGTTTTTTTAGTTAAACTCTCAATAGTAGTTTTAGCATTGTCTGGTGTTAAATTTCCTAATTTGTATAGGACATTTTTACTCAAAATACCATCACCAACGATATTCATGTCGGGGATTTCATCACATTCTAATAAAAGATGTAAATAATCTACCCGCAAAGATAAAATTATTCGCAAAGATCCAATATTTTTATGATTTAGACATTTCCCTAAAAACTTAAAAAATTCTGTTCTGGCTTTATCGTCAGGACACACAAAGAAAAATTCTTCAAACTGGTCAAAAATTAACACTGTTCTCAGATTTTTCTGTTCAATTTCTACCAGTTTTAAAATAAACTCTTCTTGAGTATCTAATTTTAATTCTGCTGGTTTTAATTTTGCTGGTAATACATCTAATAGTTGTTTTGCTAATTCTGTAAACCAACTATTATAAACTCTAATTGTCACAGGTAAATTATCTTTAAACCCGATAGCTTTATTTTCCAAAGCAGGAATTAACCCAGCATTAACTAGAGAACTTTTTCCAACTCCTGACTGTCCATGAATAACAATAATTTTTTTATCAGTTCTACCAATTCTTGCTAGTAATTCATCTACATCTATTTTCCGCCCAGATGCTTCAATTTCTGGAGAAATATTTTCTTTTTTAATGGTTTGATTTGTTTGTAGAGACGTTCCATGGAACGTCTCTACATTTAGATTTGTATTTTTTGCTGGTTTTAACCAACCCGCACCAATAAACGCCCGCAAACCAAACTGTTGTTCAATAGAACGAGATTCTAATTTGGTATTAAAAGCTTCTAAATATTGTGTTTTCTCAAATAATAGTTTTTGTAAAAGATTGAGAATTTTAACATAAAGCTTTGGGTGATTATTGATAACCCCGATATCTTTAGCCAATTTTAAATTACTAATTGCTAGTTCATGTTGTTTTAATTGTTCTTGCGCCTGTGCTAAAATTAAAAATAGACTTTGACGATAATAATTGAGTAGGGGTAATTCATGAATTATCCCTAACCCTTGATTAGCAATTTTGACTGTTTCTTGAAAATTTGATTGTGCAAAATTAGCTGTTGCTAAAAATATATAATCCTCCCCTATTTTCAATCTATTATTTTCCGCTTGATGTATGTCTAAAGCTTGTTGAGATAATGTTTTTAATTGTTCCCATGCTTGTAAATCTTGGAGAATTAACCCAAATATTGATAAAGAATTAGCAATTAAATCCAGACGTTGAGTATTTTTAAACTTTTCTAACGTTCGTTGTAAATAATTCCCAACTTCTCCTCCTTCCATGCTAGGGAAGGGGGTTGAGGGGTTAGGTCTTAATTTTGCATAATTGCAAATTGTCAGATTATAAAGTATTTTCCCTTGAATTTCTAAATTATCCGTTGTTTGCCAAAAATCCCAACTTCGTTGATAGTAATTAATAGCTGTATCTAATTGTTTTTTGTTATATGCAATAAATCCTTTTAAAAAATTACAATTAGCCGCCAATTCTGGTTCTAACTCTTGACCATTTTTTTGTAAGTCTTGTAATGCTAATTCAAATTCTTGTAAATTTACATTCAAATCATCATTTAATACTTTATCTATCATTGATTTGAGTAAATTAGTTAATTCATCGAAAGGAAGAGAAAAATTGATAGTAATCCCCCAACTTTCTAAATCAGGTGCAGATTCCATGATTTGTTGATATATTTGATCATTAATCCATAGGACTACCGGATATGGACAATTATTTCTAAATTCTTCCCTGACTTGATTAGCTGAACTGAACATTTTCGATAAATTCGGTAAAGATTCCCAACCGACAATCATTAATGCTTGAATATTCTGATCAAATTCTGCTTGAATAGCATTATATAATGTTCTTTCTGATGTTTGTAGCCGTAAAATCTGAATTTCAATCTCACATATTTTCTGTAACTCTTGAATAAGTTGATTTTGTAAGTTGATATAATTACACTTAGCCAAAATCAGCTTAAATTCTCCCTGAGAAGCTTCTAAAGACCATGCTAAATCTTCTAGTTGTTGTGAGTTGGTCATAGTGTTAATTTGTGATAAGAAAGATCCCTAACTTCTGACTTTGTAATTGGTTAATTGAGATATAAGAACCCCACCCCCAACCCCCTCCCCGCAAGCGAGGAGGGGGCTATGATAATATATCTTAATCCTATTAATCCTCAAATCCTGGAAATCCTGATTCTGACAAAATATTAATTCTGCAAATCCTTTAATCCTGGAAATCCTGATTCTGACAAAATCCTCATTCAGACAATTTTTCCGATTCTGCTAAAATCGGATTGATATCAAACCATAATTCACCTTGATCTCGATATTCAAAGACAAATCTACTGCGAATTAATTTCTGATATCCTAAATCATCACTAACTTCCTTAGTTTCTTTGACATGACGTAATAATTGCCATTCTTCAGCAGAAAGTCTTAATGAGAAGTCGTTACGTTGGTCACGAATAATCTGCTCTAAAGTGTTACCCTGGAGAGGAAATTTTTTATCTTTCATAATCCAGGGGTTTAATAACTTTAAAATATCGCGCACATGACCACCGCTAACCTGACACAAACGGTCTAAAGTTGCTGGAGTATCAAAAATGTCGGTAATTTTATTTAAGCGGTCTTCTGGGGCTAAATTAGGAAATGCTCTAGCTAAAATCATCTGTCGCATTAGCTCTAATCCCTGTTGATGGATGCTACCATCTGAATACTTAACGGGAACCATTGGTAATATTTTCGGGCGTTCTGGAAATCGTTGAGTTAGTATGCCATATTCATTGGAAAATTTCAAAGCCAAAGGCATGGTATAAATGACATGACAATTAAGTTGAGTTAGATATTCACCTTGGTCTACAAATATATATTCTTGTTGTGTGCGACCCCAGGGTTTAACCGTGTTCTCTATGCGGTCCAGGTTATCAACTATGACAACTAAACCATTTTTATCCTGTTGTTTAAGTTTAGAAATGGCAGGTTCTAAAAGTTCTTGATTAATTGCTTTTATTAAGTTTGTTTTCTGTGGTGCTAAATATTGATTTATTTTGGTTCTTAATGTGGGATCACTTTTCATTTTGGTGGTGATTTCCCCAATACCCAATGACAAAGATAATTTTTGTCCGTCAACAGTATAACCAATATCTTGACCAGCAAATTTACCTTTAACACCTGTAACTTCAGAGTTTAAAATATTCCATGCACCTTGAAGTAATTCCTGAAATTTTTTCGGTTCTTCGAGAACAATTTCCTCAAGACTTTTACTAATGCGACTAGCAATAGCTAAAAATACATCAGCAATATCTACATCTGTAATTTCTAGGTCTTCGCTAGATTCAAAATAGACAACATAAAAATCTGCTGCTTCTAATTCTACCTGCAACCGTAATAATTCTGTGGATTTACCGCAACCTATATGTCCAGTAAATAGGTTACAGGTAGGCTCATCTGGATTCCAAATTGTAATACTATCTTTAAGAGTGCTGATGATATCCTCACCACGCACTTCGGAAAAGTCAATATAACATTTTTGGTCTTCTTCATTCCGCGCTTTCAGAGTGCGTGCGGGGTTAGTGGCTTTGTGAAAATCCTTAATATCCATTTTGTCAGTAGTATGATTATCCTGATAGTTGCGGAATATCTCTACTGACAATAATACTTGTTCCTCAGTAATTAGAAAAGGGTTTAAAACCTAATTTTCTGGATACAATGGGGATTAGAAGGGGAAAAACTGTAATAAGACTGAACCTAAACTCCCTACAAAGTCCATAAAGCTGGGTTTACCCGCACTCACTGTTTCTGAGTAAGGCGTTTTTAATTCTGTAATAAAAGCTTGCGTTGTTTTTAGTCCTTCGGCATTTTTTTCTTTTGCAAATATTTCTGCTGCTATTTGGGCATCTTGTAAGGCGTTTTGTCTGTCTAAACTTTGATAACTAGCAATACCCCGGGCTAAATATGCACCGGCATAGTCTGGTTTAAGAGCGATCGCTTGGCTAAAATAATCAATAGCTGGTTTAAGATTCCCCTTTTGGGCTGCTGCTACACCCCAAGCATAAAAATCTTCTGATTTAGCAATTTGCGAAGGTATTCCTACCGCACCTTGAAAATTTGCACCTGTAATATTCGCACCTTTCAATTCAGCATTCATTAAATAAGTATCTCTTAAATCAGCACCAGTTAAATTTGCACCACTGAGTTTAGCCTCACTTAAATTCACCCCAAATAAGCTTGCACCTCGCAAATCGGCACCTCGCAAATCCGCACCAGCTAAATTTGCCCGACTTAAATTCGCACCCACAAGATTAGCACCGTTTAAATTTGCCCCAGCTAAATCAGCCATTACCAATCCAGCGTTACCAAGTAAGCATTTTGGACACTTTTTATTTGCTAATAACTGCCTAATATCCTCATAACTTGCAGCTTGAACTGCACCTGATAAGCTTACACTGAGTAAAAATACAGATATTGCCAAAATTTTACTGTTCATAATTTATTTTTGTATTAATCCAAGTTTCTGGTTTAGTGTGGTCAGTTGTCAGTTGTCAGTTGGTAATTATTTCCCCCTACCCTCTACCTCTTCCCTATTCAGCCAAGTTTAAACCAATAATACCGATAATTATAAAAGACATAGAGATAATTTTTACAACCGTCAAAGACTCATGAAACCAAATTACACTAATCGCAGCAATGATCAGAGTACCCACACCTGCCCAAATAGAATAAACTATACTCACCGGAATAGTTCTCAGAGAAAGAGTTAAAAACGTTAAACAAAGTCCATAAAACACAAAAATAAAAATTGAGGGGATAATCTTAGTAAATTCTTCTGACAGTTTCATACAAGTTGTACCAGAAACTTCAAAAATAATTGCTGCTATCAGATAAAGCCAACTAATTAACATAACTGTTATCTCAGATCCCTGACTTCTTAGAGAAGTCGGGGATCTGATTATTTTAGGATTATTACAAAAAGCATTATTTCCGAACTTGGAAACAATTGCTGTTTTCTCCGCTACTTGATAAAATCACATTGCTAGTTATCTACCTTTGACAAATGTCCAAAATTTTTACTCATTTTCGCAATTTAGCAATTGTTAGCTTGATCTGTCTGATATTAAGCTGGTCACTTCCCGTCCAAGCTGAGACTAAAATAGACCCCCAACTAGAAAAACAAGTTCTAGAAATTATCCGCAAACACCCAGAAATCATTATTGAATCCGTGGGAGCATATCAGCAGCAACAGCAACAGAATATCCAAAAATCACGGCAAGAATTTATCAATAATTTTCAAGCAAATCCTCAATCCGTAATTGGTGATTCTCCCACAATTGGTGCAACCAAATCAAAAACGGTATTGATAGAATTTTCAGATTTTGAATGTCCCTATTGTGCCGAAGCACATCAAACACTCAAAGATTTATTGGCAAAATATCCGAATAAATTCACCTTAGTTTATAAACATTTTCCCCTTTATCAAATTCATGATCAAGCATTACCCGCAGCTACAGTAGCTTGGGCAGCATATAAACAAGGTAAGTTTTGGGAATATCATGATGCCCTGTTTACCAATCAGAAACAATTGGGTGAAACTTTATATTTAGATATTGCCAAAAAGCTCAATTTAAACCTCAAAAAATTTGACAATGATCGCAAATTAGCTAATAAATCCATCGAAAAAGACCTATTATTAGCCCAACAATTAGGATTAGGTGGTACACCATCTTTTATTATCACCAGTCCAAATTTTGCTGGACCTGTAAAACTCACAGAAGTAGAACAAATATTGCAAGGTAAACCATAAAATTTGATAGTTGGGCAATAATTTATACTAGTTTTATAGTTATTGCCAATAAATCTGCACCTTTAGCTAGAGGTGGCACTTATTAATTAAGTGTTCTAATTACAGTAAGTGTAAGGAGTAGTCTTATGAGAAGTGATGAGGATAACTTTTCGCTTCTCAATTCCTATTTTATTGAAGTAGGAGTCGGTAGTCAGAATAAATTAATGGGGGATTCCCACCTTACATACATATATTTCAAAAATCAAATATTAGCCCAATCATACTTTACATTTAATAGCAAAGAAGATTACAATAGGCAATAGGTAGTTATCCAAAAAGATCACTACTACAATAATTCCACAAGAAAACGAGGTTATGAATGCGTCACCTGGGATTTTTGCTATTATTACCTATTACGCTGGCAACAACTTTTGCTGATCAATTACTAAAATATCCAGAATCTACTCTGCCACTGATTGCTGATAAAAATAGTCAAACTTTATTAGCACAAACAAGTTATCTGTCCACCTTGGAAAAACAAGTAATTGTTGAAACTAACAAAGTCAGAACCAATCCTCGTTCATATATACCTATTATAGAAAATTATAAACAGCGGTTTCAGGGAAATCAAGTCAAAATTTCCCATAATACCTATTTAATGACCCAAGAAGGTGTAAAACCTGTTGATGAGGCCATAAATTTCTTAAAATCCGTCCGTCCCGTTGGTGCATTACGTGGCTCAAAAGGAATGTCTTTAGGTGCGCGAGATCATGCTAAAGACCAAGGAGAAAAGGGAACAACAGGTCATAATGGTAGTGATGGTAGTAGCCCTAGTGATCGCATCAATCGTTATGGTAAATGGCAAACTACCGCTGGGGAAAACATTAGTTATGGACCAAATACAGCCCAAGATATTGTCATGCAACTAATAATTGATGATGGTGTACCTTCTCGTGGACATCGGAAAAATATTTTTAACCCATCTTTTCGGGTAACTGGTGTGGCTTACGGTTCTCATAAACAGTACAGAACTATCTGTGTGATTACCTATGCTGGCGGTTATATAGAAAACTAGACCTTGGGGCAATCATCCCCGAATTTCTTGGCAAGACAACATTTATACAGGAATTGCAGGTATATTAAACTATATAAAACCCAGTTGGCAATGGAATATTACAGCAGTTTGTGATCAAGTCCAGTACAAAAATAGCTATCTAAATAGGGTCAAAAAACAATCCACAATGATTAAACCAATTGAGAGCATTTTCATCAGTAATAGCATTAACCGCCATAGTAATTGCCTCATCAAGTG
>NZ_JAQMSE010000102.1:0-14908 GCF_028330045.1 Aphanizomenon sp. CS-733/32 | reverse complement strand
TCTATTAGTTCCCACTGTTCTTTAGTTAGGTTGCTGGAGTATACTTTACTCATTGCTCTCTGCGGTTCTGTATTTTTAGTACTTACAGATTATACCCTGAGAGCTTTTTTTACTCAACTTCTAACTTTTCAAACACCCTCTTAAAGAAGTCGGGGATCTGGATATTCTGGATAGGTGTCTATATCCATGAATTTTGAATAATTTTTTTGAGTGAAGTTTCCTTGACTAATTCGGCGGCTTCATTAACCTCTAGCCATTTTCTTTCTCTGGCGGTAGCTTCTGGCCAATCTTCTAAGATTATTTCTACAGGTAATAAAAATAAATTTACTTGATAGATATTCCCGCGTTTTCGATATTTATAATTACCTAACTCTTCAGTTGTGACTCTACCGACAACTCCCGCTTCTTCCCACGCCTCCTTCGCTGCTGAATCATGGGGACTCATCCCTTTACAAAGTCCCCCTTTAGGAATTACCCAACCTTGACGGCTACGAGTGGTAATTAATAAAACTTCAACTTTTCCGTCGTTGATTCGATAGGGAATAACTCCAGATTGTTGTAAGATCTTGTTGGCTTTGCGAGTCATGGTGGTAGATTCCTTCTGAATGAGTATTGTTAATTTTAAATGTGTATTTGATGATAATGTGCCATTAAGGCAAATGTTAGAACAATTAATCTGATTTCGGGTCATCTCTACTATAAATTCATTAATTTTTCACAAAAATCCGGAAGTATGATTTGCACTATGCTACCTACCTTTATGACTTCATCACCCAAAATAGGTTAAAATGCAGACAGAGTAAGCGTTTCCTCCTTAAACACCCTCATGCTAGAAACTCTAGAAACCCAAATTTACGAACTTGAGCAATTTGCCAACACCCTTGTTGCAAACCAACTCACTCACCTGAGTTTCGTCAGCATTGGCATTATTTTTCTGGCTGGCTTGCTGACCAGCCTCACGCCCTGTATGCTGTCTATGCTGCCCATTACCATTGGTTATATTGGTGGTTATGAAGCTAAAAGTCGTTTGCAAGCAGCAGCCCAATCAACTTGGTTTGCGTTGGGATTAGCAACTACATTAGCAGGTATGGGAATCCTCGCAGGTTTAGTTGGTAAAGTCTATGGACAGATAGGAATTGGTTTACCAATTATTGTGAGCATTATCGCTATTATTATGGGACTAAACTTATTAGAAGCATTACCCATACAATTTCCTACTTTGAATGAAACAAATTGGATTTCTCCAGATTTACCTGCCGGAGTACGTTCATACTTGATTGGTTTAACATTTGGGTTAGTCGCTTCCCCTTGTAGCACACCGGTGTTAGCCAGTTTATTAGGTTGGGTTGCTAATACTCAAGATTTAGTGTTAGGTGCTGTTCTACTACTTTCTTACACAGCCGGATATGTAACTCCATTAATTCTAGCAGGTACATTTACTGCTGCAATTAAAAAACTATTAGAATTGCGCCGTTGGTCTGGTTGGATCAATCCTGTTAGCGGTGTATTATTAGTAGGGTTTGGTGTTTTTTCTCTACTTTCTCGCATTCCTATTGGTAGTTTCTAAGCAATGACTTCAGATCAGACAACATCCACAGAATTAAGTTGGTGGTTAATCCCCGGACGATTTATCCGCCGGGAAATCTTACCTGTATTAACTGATTTACGTTTAGCAATTATCCTATTACTGGTTATTGCCATATTTAGTGTTAGTGGTACGGTGATTGAACAGGGACAATTGCCTGATTTTTACCAATCTAATTATCCAGAACATCCTGCTTTATTTGGTTTTCTTTCTTGGAAAGTTATTCAAGTAGTTGGATTAGATCATGTATACAGAACTTGGTGGTTTTTGAGTTTATTAGTTTTATTTGGAACTAGTTTAACAGCTTGTACCTTTACTCGGCAATTACCAGCCCTCAAAGCTGCTCAAAAGTGGAAATATTACCAAGAACCTCGCAACTTTACAAAGTTAGCTTTGAGTGCTGAGTTAGAGGGTGTTTGTTTGTCATCAATTCCGCCAATTTTGCAGCAAAAGAGTTATCGCATATTTCAAGAAACGAATCCAGAAAAAGATGATATTCTCTATGCCCGTAAAGGGATAGTTGGGCGCATTGGTCCGATCATTGTTCATATTGGTATTGTGGCTATTTTGCTGGGAGGAATTTGGGGCGCAATGACGGGCTTCATGGCTCAAGAAATGATTACTAGCGGCGATACATTCCAGGTAAAGAATATTGTTGATGCTGGTGCTTGGTCATCGAAAGATGTGTTAAAAGATTGGTCTGTGCGTGTCAATCGCTTTTGGATTGACTACACACCAACGGGGGGAATTGACCAATTTTATTCGGATATGTCTGTGTTGAATGATGATGGTCAAGAAGTTAACCATGAGAAAATTTATGTTAACAAACCTTTACGTTATCATGGTGTCGTTTTCTATCAGACAGATTGGGGAATTTCTAATGTTCGGGTGAGATTAAATAAAAGTCCAATTTTTCAATTGCCAATGGTACAATTAGATACTAAAGGTAAAGGGAGAATTTGGGGAACTTGGATTCCGACTAAACCTGATTTAAGTGAAGGTGTTTCCCTATTAGCCAAGGATTTGCAAGGCATGGTATTAATTTATGATGCCCAAGGTAAATTAATTAATACTGTGCGTGCAGGAATGTCTATCCCTGTAAATGGCGTAAATTTGCAAATTCTTGACATCATGGGTAGCACGGGTTTACAAATCAAATTTGATCCTGGTATTCCTATTGTTTATACAGGTTTTGGTTTGTTGATGTTAGGTGTAGTTATGAGTTATTTCTCCCATTCTCAAATTTGGGCTTTACAAAAGGGCAAAACTTTGTATATTGGCGGAAAAACTAACCGCGCTCAAGTTGCATTTGAACAAGAGATTTTAGCAATTTTAGATCAACTTAGTTCTGTCAATAACGTCAAAAAGTCCTAAATTTAAGATCCCCGACTTCTCCAAGAAGTCGGGGATCTGAGAAACTAAATTAAACTGCTGTGAGAAGTCCTAATCGCATTTGTTCAATTAATTGATATAAATTACCTGTATTCAACCGATAACTTAAAGGGTGAACAATTAAGCGGGCTGTACTTTCATACAAAGTCGCAATTTCAATTAAACCATTTTCTTTTAAGGTCTTTCCTGTGGAAACTATGTCAACAATTGCTTCCGACATTCCGGTAATTGGACCTAATTCCACAGAACCGTATAAGGGGACAATTTCTATTGGTAAATCCAAACCTTGGAAATATTCTCGCGCACAATTTACATATTTAGAAGCAACTCGACCATGAGCAGGTAGATCTAAAGGAGATTTGTAGGAACTGGTAGCTTTTACAGCCACAGACATCCGACAATATCCAAATTTTAAATCCACTAATTGGGCAACTTGGGGCTGTTTTTCTCTCAGGACATCGTAGCCGACAATTCCCAATTGTGCCTGACCATATTCCACATAAACAGGTACATCTTGCGCTCGGACTAACAACGCTTTTGCCTGTCCAGTGGCATCAGGAATTTGTAATTGGCGGTTGCCTGATTCTAAAAAAGCACTAAAATCTAATCCTAGAGATTGTAATATGCGGAGACTAGGTTTAAGTAGTTCTCCTTTGGGTATTGCAACAGTTAACATTCTTTTTTCGGTATTCTTGATGTGTTTGCAGTTCACTATATTGAGAATATATCTATATTGCTCACTACTAACATAATGAAAATTTTATTGGTTGATGATGAAGTCGAACTAACTGAGCCTTTAATTCGTCTGTTAACTCGTGAAGGTTACAGTGTTGATGCTACTGATGATGGAATAAGTGGGAGTAATTTAGCAGCAATAGGCAGTTATGATTTACTGATTTTAGACTGGATGTTACCGGGAAAAACGGGGTTAGAGATTTGTCAGCAATTACGTCGGCAAGGGAAAATAGTTCCTGTGCTATTTCTAACGGCAAAAGATACTTTGGACGATAGAGTGCAGGGTTTGGACGCGGGTGCTGATGATTATTTAGTCAAACCTTTTGAATTACGGGAATTACTGGCAAGAGTCCGGGCTTTGTTACGTCGTACTGGTACAGAATCTTATAGTAGTACAAAAGGAAAGTTAGTTGTAGCCGATTTGGAACTGGATATAGAAAATCAAATAGCTTATCGTCACGGAAGAATTATAGAACTCTCTCAAAAAGAAAGTCAGTTGTTACAATACTTCATGGAAAATTCAGGACAACTACTGACTCATGCTCAAATTTTGCAGCATTTATGGCAAAATCAGGAACAACCTAATAGTAATGTGATTGCGGCTTTAATTCGTCTGTTGCGTCGCAAGCTAGAAGGAGTGGGTAAAACACCAATGATTCATACTGTTTATGGTAAAGGTTATCGTTTTGGTTCGACTGGAATTGAATAAACCAGGACATAAATTCTCTGTCTAAGTAGGTTAGCATTGAAAATTTGATAAATTATTTGAATGTTTGATCACAATTTAATTCTGGTTGATATACTAAATCTATCCAGAAATATGAACTACTAACTCTCTCACATTATTCTGTTGACGATGTTCCCAAACATAGATTCCTTGCCATGTTCCTAATACCAAATGACCACGATTAATGGGAATTTGTTCGGAGGTATGGGTTAAAACTGTGCGGATATGTCCTGGCATATCGTCTGGTCCTTCAGCATTATGAATGTAATGGTTTCCTTCTGGAACTATTTTAGCCATGAAATTAGCTAAATCAACTAATACATCAGGATCAGCATTTTCTTGAATTACTAAACTAGCTGAGGTGTGACGTAAAAATAAACTACAAAGCCCAGTTTCTATACCAGATTCGGCAACAATAGCTTCAATTTTGGCGGTAATATTGTGAAATGATTTTCCATTGGTGGAAACTCTTAATAGTTTTTGGTAGTGGGTCATAATCCTCATGGTGTAATATCCCCGACTAATTTTTCAATGATATCAATAAATAATGAATCAATGGTAGAAGTAGGGGATCTGAATACTTACAAATAATCTATCACAGCTTGGGCTATTGTTTCATTCCCATCTTTGGTGATCATGTTAGGCAGCTTTGGTGCTTGGGGTGATTGATCAAGAAAATCCCAATCTCCTTGAAAAAATTCTGGTGCTGTGAGAATTTGATGATGATTGTAATTAGTAATTCCGGCTAACATGAAAGCTGCTTCGGCAAAATCATCACGGGGAATAGTAACAACTGGTATTTCTAGACGGGTAGCTTCTGAAAATGTCCCATATCCAGGTTTAGAAATAATTCTCCCACAAATCGGCATAAAATCCACAGGACGATATTGATGATTTGTAACTTTAATTAAGTTAAGTAAATCTGGGGCTGAGGTATCAAAAGTAATAAATTGCCAATCAGGAAATCTGCTGATATTAGTGTAAGGAATTTCTTGCAAGCCTAAACCACCAAATGTCAGTAAAATGGTTTTTTCTGGTGGTGTACTTATTTCCCAATTAGTGCGTAATTCATCAATAGTAAAATCGGGAGAACCACCAGTTAAACCGACATCTGTAATGTTGGTAAATGCTGACATAGGTTCATGGAAAGGAAGACGAAATAGGCGATCGCATTTTTTGTACCAATCACTAATCCAATCAGCTATTTCCGTAAATTCTCCCCCCCAATCTCGATAGATAAAATCCCAACCAAAGTTACTAATCATCCAGCAAGGAATATTCGTAGCTTCAGCAAATCCAGCAGCTAGAAAAGGAATATCTGCTAAAATTAAATCAACGCGATTTTGACGAATAAAATTAACTTCTGAAGCAATTAAGGATTTATGATTTTTTTGAATTTCTCGCAGTTTTGCTAAAGTTGCTAGTTTATCCATTGTCAAACTATCAGGTTGAATCACACCTAAATCAAACGCCCGTTGACGTAAAATAAAATCACCCTCTATATAAGATTCCAGTAACCAGCGAGGTGCAGTGGTGACTAGAATTAATAATACTTCAGGACATAATTTTTGGATGGTGTTAGCAATGGAAGCTGTGCGGGTAGCATGACCAAAACCGTGATTTGTGATGGCTATATATATCGTTGGTCGTTTCATGATTTAAAACAAAGTTAAAAAGAGTATTGGGCAATTAGAAATCACTACTACACAAGCAAAGTCCGCCGTCGCGGACTAATATGATTTAACCCACAAAGGTGGGTTTTGTCTGTTTAGCAGTGACTTCTAGTACAAAACGGCTTAAATAAACCAACCATCCTAAATCCTCCAAAAGCCTATACTGTCTTCATTTTGACTTTTGACTTTTGACTTCCGCCTTGCGGGACTAGTCGCCTTTTATAGCTGCTATTAATTTGTCAATTTCTGATTCTAATGTTAAATAATGAACACTTACACGAATGCAATTAGGATGGGCAATTGTTCGTGTTAAAATATTCTCTGACTCTAGAGATTGTACTAATTTAGAACTAGGCTGATTAGTTAATTGAAAGGAAACTAATCCACTTTCTGGAGGTGAATTTTTTAAACATTTAACATTAGGTAAAGAGTTTAATTTTTGCCAGAGATAATTACTATTTTGGCAAATTTGCTCATATCTTTCCTGTGCTGTTCCCCATTGTTCATGAATTGTAATTGCTTCTTTTAAACCAATATATAATGAAGTTGGTAAAGTAGATACTTCATATCTGCGTCCATCTGGTTGCAAGCCTGTCGGTTGAGCTTGATTATTGGTAATTACTCCATTTAAGCCAATAAAAGTGGGGTGCAGATTTTCTCTGGCTTGAGGACGTACATATAAACCACCCACACCAGCGGGACCACATAACCATTTGTGACCGGTAAAGGCATAAAAATCTACACCCAAAGCAGTTAAATCCAAAGGGAGAACGCCCACTGATTGAGCCGCATCTATCAATAACAGAGAATTATTGCTTTTGCATACTTGTACAATTTTATCAATGGCTAAAACTTGACCTGTATTCCATAAAACATGACTTAAAACTACTAAACGGGTTGTGGGACGGAGATTTTCAGCAATAATACTGATAGGATCTCCCTCATTCAAAGTAGCCATTAAGGGACAGGTAGTAACCTCTACCGCAAATCTACGGGCAATTTCTTGGGCAGTGGCAATGACACCAGGGTGTTCGCAGTCAGAAAGGAGAAGATGATCACCGGGTTGCCAATCAATGCCCCACATTGCAATGTTACAACCGACTGTGACATTACCAGTGAGAGTTATTGTGTCAGATGGTACATTTAGTATAGAGGCGATCGCCTCCCGACTAGCTTGTATTTGCGGTGAAATCCAACTATACGCCTCACTCCCAAAAGGGCCTATATTTTGAATATGTACCTGAGCCTCAGTAATAGCATCCATAGCCCCTTGGGGCATTGTCCCCTGGCCTCCGTAGTTAAAATAAACCTTATTACTTAAAGCGGGAAATTGTGCGCGATGGTGATGCAAGTTGTTCATAAAATGAGTTTATAGATATCATCTAATTCTTGATATATACTTTTATCAACAAATAATCAATATTAACTTTTACATCAAAAACTATGAATTGGTGGCAACGACTCAATAAAAACCCTTTAGCACGAACTGGGGCAATTGTCCTCTTATGTTTCTATTTAGCAGTAATTGGTGCTGATTTCATCGCTCCTTATAATCCCTATGATTCACAACCCAATGGTTCACTACTCCCACCCACTCAGATTCACTGGGTGTCTCAGTCAGGGCAGTTTATTGGACCTCATGTATATCCTACAACACAAGGCGATACTAACTTAGAAACTGGGGAAAGAAAAATAATTATAGACCAAACAAAGCCTTCACCATTGCGGTTATTTGTTGCTGGACCAAAATATCAATTATTCAACTTGACTATTTCCCTACCTCCAAAATGGCAGGAAGTCACAATTATCCCTGGTATTTCTTTAAATTGGCATTTGTTTGGCGTGATTGGTGACGCAAAATTTAATATCTTGGGAACAGATGAACAAGGACGCGACCAATTTAGTCGCTTGTTACATGGTGGTCGAATTAGTATGTTTATTGGCATTTTTGGGATTATCATCACCTATCCTTTAGCATTACTAATTGGTGGTATTTCCGGCTATTTTGGGGGGATAATTGATAGTATTATCATGCGTTTAGCAGAAGTGTTGATGACCTTTCCGAGTATTTATTTATTAGTAGCACTATCAGGGATATTGAGTCCAAAATTAACCAGCACGCAGCGATTTTTATTAATTATTGTCATAACTTCCGTAATTAGTTGGGCAGGTTTAGCCAGGATAATTCGCGGACAGGTATTATCAATCAAAGAACTCGAATTTGTCCAAGCAGCAAAGGTCATGGGTGGTAATCCAATTTATATTATTGTTCGTCATGTTTTGCCACAAACTGCGACTTACATCATTATTTCTGCTACTTTAACAATTCCTAGTTTTATTGGTGCAGAAGCAGTATTAAGTCTGATTGGTTTAGGTATTCAACAACCAGATCCTTCTTGGGGAAATATGCTTTCTTTAGCTAGTAATGCTTCTATTTTAGTATTACAACCTTGGTTAATTTTACCACCAGCAATTCTGATTATTATCACAGTTTTGTCATTCAACGTATTAGGTGATGGCTTGAGAGATGCTCTTGACCCCCGTAGTTTACAAAGGTAGAATCAAATTGTCAGTGAGTTAGTGATAGTTCAAATTAGACTAAGAGTTAAGCTGTTACGCAGCTAAATTTGATAACCATAATTTACTTGAACTTTGTGGTGCGGGCCTCTTGCTCGCTAGAATTATACAAACTAAATGCACAACGGCTTACAATAAATTTGCCAAAATCAAAGCCTACTAAAATTTTGGCAAAACTGGTAAAATTAACCACAGATAAGCTTTGGGGTAGCAGGGTTATGAAGCTTATTCTATTTGCGCTTTAGATGGCTTTATTATCAATTCAGGATCATTTGATGTGAACTGGACATTTCTGATTCCAAGTATTACACCTCCAATAATCATGGTGATGCCAAGAATCTCAAAAAAAGAAGGCAAGCGAGAATCATAGATATATACATAACTAAGAGCAGAGATTGTTTCGATAACAATCAATTGTCCTGCTAGAGAAATTGGCAGCAAAGTAGAGGCTTTATTCCACATTAGAGTTCCTCCCCAAGATACTGCCACTCCAAGAATTATGCTACTAATAAGGAATATGATAACTTCATGATCAAAGCCATCAAAATCAAAGCTATCAAATTTAAGATATTTAGCAAAATTTATTACCGAATCATTGCCAATTACCATCAAAATAACTAAAATAATTAATGATTGTATCAGTGTGTTAACACCAATTAATGTTGACCAAGTTGATGAAAGAATATGCGGGTTCTTTTTTAAGAAGCTAGAGTTGACAACGCAATACCAAGTCCAGACAATTAGTGAAACAAAAGGACTCAATAATCCAAGATAATACTGCTGTCCAAATATTTGTTCTGGATTTTCATGTCCAGCAAAATTTAAGTTATGAATGATAAAAATACCACCAGTTATCATTAAAATTGATGGCAATAACTTAGAAAAAGGATATTCACGTTCTAGAAAATTGCCATAAATAGAAACTGTTATTGGTAAAATTCCAATGATAAGAGACGTAATTTCTGCGTCAGCATATCTCACACCATAAACAAGGAAAAAGTAATAACCAATATTAGCTGCAAATGCAAAAATAAAACTGGCAGACCAAATTTTAAAGTTATAAATCCAAGAATGTTTTCTTTCCAGCACCAAAAATAGTATAAATGATATAAGTCCGTAGAAAAAATATCGCCCTAGTGTAATTTCTACTGGAGTAAAAGAGGATAAAATCCTCGGAATTAAGAAAGCTAAACCCCAAAGTAAATTAGCAGCAACAGCAAGGCCAACACCATACCAAAATGTTGCTTTCGTCTCATTGAATACAGTCATTAGCTTTTACCTTGAAAATACGGTAGCGGAATCTGAAAAATGATTCCTAAAACGGGGAAGTCAGATTTTGCAAAATTAAGCAGTTGCATTTCTGAATAAGGATTACACACCTTATGTAAGTTGTGTTAATAAAAAAAGGGGAAAACTTCAAGATCAAGATAAATACATCAAAACTTGAAGTATCCCAATGAAACTTTTATTGCTGTAGGTTGGATTTAGTTTTCCCATTCAACCTAAGTTACCTTCACCAAACACTATTGTCAGTCCATAAGCTTTGGATCAGATTTTCCGTAGAAATCTAGATGGCTGTCGTATAGGAAGGAATTTTGTCGTAGTTTTCAAATATTCCGTATGCTTCATCCAATAAAACTGCCATTCCTCTCTCACCTAAGTCAATACCATAAAGGAGGTCATCTAATTGGCTTGCATCTAATTCATCAACAGCCTTATAAAGCTCATCCACATGCTCCTCATCAACATCAACATGAATATCAAAAAATCCTGTTGAGAGGTTGGGATAGTAACGTGTAATAGCTAATTTTGTTGCAGAATAGGTAATTGTTGTCATTGACTCGTTAATAAGCATATATCCTAAAGCCGCAGCCTCGCTTTTTAACACTGATACGTTGTAAGCAAGACTTAGTGCCAGTTTAATACCAGCACGCTCATTGTACGCATAAAACTCATCTCTGGAAACTTGTAACTTATCTAGCAATTGTAGGTAATGCATGAAATGAGCGTGTTCCAAAACGCCATCTCCGTTTTCATCTTTCAAATTCTCTTTTAAAATGTCTTGAATGCGAGGATTTGAAGACCTTGAGATTAAATTGTTGAGTACATCTGGGAAAGATCTACTTTCTCTTCCTGCACACATGATCCATCGTATAGCTTGTTCCTTCGTCAATGTTCGAGAATTAGCTTCTGTAATAAAAGGGTGCTTACGAATTCTTTCTAAACCCTGTTCTACATAGTCTACAACTGTAGCTTTCTTTATTACATTCTGAGTTACAAGCATGGTAGTTTTGCGCCTGATATTTGGACTAAAATATACACATTGGAGATTATCACAGGTAGCTAATCTTTGTCTAGCTTTAATCATAAAAAAAAAACAAAATTTTTTTATGTATTCGTACTGCCTAGTAGTCTGTCAAATTTATATTTGTCATTTACAGCAGATTGCATATCAATGAGGTGCAGAATCTAAATTTAAAGCCATACACCAAACCAGTTTTACTCCTGACTCCTGAATTCTGCTGTAATTCTTGACAGGCAGGTAACAGGAAACAAGAAGAATGAATCAAGTTATACAGAATTTTGTATGTCTACGCCACGCAGGCTATCAGAAATCAAATAGGATTCCTATAGTAAGAATTGTAAAAAAAATCTTGACGAATCATTACTTACTGATGTACTGTCCTAGAGCAACCGTAGTAAAAAAAAGACAAATGCTCGAATCCACCTTAGATTTTCCAATTTTGATTGTTGATGGTGACTTTCACTCAACAAAAGCCGCAGGTGTCTTTATGCGGAAGTTAGCAACAGCACTAGAAAACCTCGACTTCAAAGTCTTTAACTTAGAAACCTATGCTGACGCAACAACCGTAGCTTCCAACTTCAACGCCTTCTCTTGCATTTTGATTTCAGTGGAAGGTTCAGAAGAAGGAGTTAACCTTGAGGAAGATTTGCAAAATCTTCTAGAAGCCGTACACAAAAAAAACGAGAATATACCCATATTCTATGTAGGCGAACGGAAAACTATGACAACGTTTTCCCTATCATTCCTCAATCAAGCAAGAGGCGTGCTATATCTGTTTGAGGATACATCTGAGTTCCTCGCTCGCCAGGTTGGTCGTGCAGCCCACGATTATCTTGGAGGTCTGCTGCCTCCCTTCTTCAAAGCTCTAGTCAAACACGCCGAGGATTCTGCCTATTCCTGGCATACACCGGGACACGCAGGGGGAGTTGCCTTTATCAAAACCCCTGTAGGTCGAGCTTTTCACCAGTTCTACGGCGAAAACATTTTCCGCACTGACCTTTCAATTTCTGTGCCGGAAATGGGGAATATCCTTGATCACACCGGTCCTATTGGTGCTGCGGAGAAAGAAGCGGCACAAAATTTCGGCGCTGATCACACTTTCTTTGTCCTTAATGGTACTTCGACCGCCAATAAAATTGTCTGGCACGGGATGGTGAGTCCTGGTGATATCGTTATAGTAGATCGCAACTGCCACAAGTCTATTTCACATAGCATCGTCATGACTGGGACTATTCCCGTCTATTTATCCCCGTCATGGAATAAGTATGGCATAATTGGACCGATTAGCTTGGATCAATTTACACCAGAAAACATTCAGCAGAAAATCAATGAAAATCCTCTTGTCACCGATAATAGTCAGAAACCAAAGCTCTTGGTAGTAACTAACTCTACCTATGACGGTGTCTGTTACAACGTAGAGAAAATCAAGGATACAATTGAAGATACAGTAGATGCGCTCCATTTTGATGAGGCATGGACTGGCTATGCTGCTTTCCACGAATTCTATAATGGTCATTACGGTATGTCCAAGGGGAATCCGGCGGCTAATCATCCCATTATCTTTGCAACTCATTCTACTCACAAGCTTCTGGCTGCATTCTCCCAAGCTTCCATGCTTCATGTCAAAAATAGCCAAACCCAGAAACTTGACTTTGATCGCTTCAATGAAGCTTACACAATGCACTCGTCTACATCGCCCAATTATCCTATCATGGCCTCTCTTGATGTGGCATCACAGATGATGGCTGGACCTGGTGGGATTGCTCTCATGGAAGACACCATTGATGAATCCATAACATTCCGACGGTTGATAAATGAGATGGGTCAAGGAGATCAACTTAGCGATTGGTGGTTTACTACCTGGGAGCCTAAAGAACTTACCTTCACAGGGGATATTAACAGGGAGGAATGGCAACTAGAACCAGACATGGACTGGCATGGGTTCAACCATCTTAGTCAGAGTCAGGCAATTCTCGACCCCACCAAAGTAACTATCCTCTGTCCAGGTGTTGAGTCGGAAGACAATATTGGTATCCCAGCAGTAATTGTCTCCAAGTATCTGTGGGAGCGTGGGCTGACTGTGGAGAAAACCGGAATATACTCCATTCTCGTATTATTCTCTATCGGCATCACTAAGGGTAAGTGGAGTACATTAATCACGGAATTGCTAAGTTTCAAGCGTTTATACGATAGCAATGCTCCTCTTAATATTGCCCTTAAGACTGTTGCGTCATCCTATGATCATAACATGGGTTTGAAGGATTTCTGCACCGCAATGCACGAGTGGTATGTCAATAATAACACATTGGAAACAATAGAAAAAGTGTATGGAGTAATTCCCACACCAAAAATGCCTCCCGCTAAAGCCTATGAAGCTTTGGTTAAAGGTAATGTTGAGCTTCTCAATATTGACGAAGATATAGCAATTGATCGGATTGCTGCAAGCATGGTAGTTCCTACCCCCCCAGGAATTCCAATGATCATGCCCGGAGAAGTCTTCACCCAAGAAATGCTCGATTACCTCAGACAGACAAAGGATTTTGATCAGAAGTTCCCTGGTTTTGAAAATGGAATTCACGGCCTGATAATTAAGAAAGAAGGGTCTGTCAATAATTACTACGTTGATTGCCTGAGTCAATAGTAAAGTCAATCTTTGTTAGGGACTAGCAAACAATAAATCTTTCGATTTATTAACAGATCAGGGTTTAGCAGTGCTAAACCCTTGTATTTATCTCAAAATTTCTCTTACTCTTAGAAATTTTCGGAAATTACAGATGCGATATCTATAATCTTATTCAAGATTTTACTTGAAACTTCTCTACAATCTTTTCCAAATCTAAATCTTCTAATACCTAATTCTCGGATCTACATAAGCATTGAGAATATCAATCAAAATACTCGCAGTCACAACAATTGCCCCAAAAAATACTAATACCCCTTGCACTGTAGGATAATCCCGATCAGAAATAGCTTGATATAGGCGATTTGCTAAACCAGGCCAGGAAAATGTCACTTCTGTTAAAATTGCTCCACCTAACAAGGAAGCAAATGTTAATCCTAACACCGTAATTACAGGAATTAAGGCATTCTTTAAAGCATGGGAAACCAAAATCTTATTTTCAGAAATTCCTCGCGCTCTAGCAGCTTCTACATAATCAGCTTTTAAGGTTTGCTTTAAATTAACCCTGACAATCCGCTCAAAAATACCACTTAATAAAATTCCCAAAGTTAAACTTGGTAAAGCTAGATGATGTAAAGATGTTAAAAATTGACTGAAATTTCCACTTAATAAACTATCAATTGTATATAAACCAGTAATATTTGCAGGTGCAGGAAGATTAGGCGGAAACCGATTAGAATTAGGAAACCAACCTAATTGAACTGAGAAAATTAATTGTAACAACATCCCCGCCCAAAACATGGGCAGTGCATAGGTAATAATCCCGAATAACCGCCCCCCAATATCAAAAGCAGTTTCCGGACGAGAAGCGGAAATAGTGCCAACTAAAACGCCAACAATCAACGCCACAGCCATACTCGCAAATGCTAATTCTACGGTGGCTGGAAAATATTGACCAATTATTTCGCCCACATTTTGCCCGCGACTGGTTAAGGAAGTTCCTAAATCAAAGCGTAGTAAATTACCTAAATAATTGAGATATTGTAACCAAATTGGCAAGTCTAAACCAAGTTGTTTTCTTAATTCTTCTTTTGCACTTTCTGGCGCTCTTCCTCCTAGAATTGCATCTGCTGGATCTCCTGGGGTGGCTCTTAGTAAAATAAAAACAATGGTGATAATAGTTAATAGTTGCAGTGGCGCAAATAGTAACCGGGAAACTATGTAATACTGTAATGCTTTAGAACGGGACATATTTTATGAGGAGTTCAGGAGTTAGGAGTCAGGAGTCAGGAGT
>NZ_JAQMSE010000101.1:0-21140 GCF_028330045.1 Aphanizomenon sp. CS-733/32 | reverse complement strand
CCTTTGATGATAATTTTGATACAAAATCGTCGAAATCTTAGGTGGCGATAGCGAAGCGCTGCTGCAAGCAGTTCGCCGATCTCAAATCCCCAAACGACCATTTTTCGTTGTGTGACAGTTTAGGGTGCGGAAGGTCGGATACTAAATTAGGCATCTACAATAAATTATAGAACTAAAAAATTAGTTTAATTAAATCAAGTGGCAGAATGAAATTAAAAGTGGTTTTACCAAAAAACTAATAATTCTCGTTGCTGCCATAAAATCAGGATGCCACTGAACAGGACAAAGGAAATAACCAGTCGCCGGAATTGTTTCTCACTGATTTTTTGCAAAACTAAATGTCCCAACCAGTTTCCAGGTATAGCAGCCAAACCAAGGACAATTCCATAACCAATATATGGTAATTTGAAAGCGCCCAAAAAACTATAGACGAAAATCTTGACAATATGAACAATTACTCGATTTGTTGCCTGAGTTGCTAGTAATTCTTCTTTTTGTAAGCCATAGTTAATATAAAGTGGAGCTAATACAGGACCCATACTCCCTAATAATCCAGAGAAAAAAGCATAGGCGAAACCTGCTGGCAAAAAGTACCAAGCTTTGACTGAAAAAGATTTTTCTTCATTTTTGAAAAAGTAACTAGCAGCCGAAAAAATCAGAAATATAGCAACTAAAATACTTAACCAATCTAATTTAAGTTTTGTTAGTGTAAATGCTCCCAAAATTCCGCCAAAAATTGCTCCGGGTAACTCCCATTTAACAACATCCCAATTAATTTTTTGCCAATACACAAATACTCTTTCACTGTTTCCAAATAGCCCACTAATAGTAATTACGGGAGCGATCGCTACAGCCCCTAGAAATATACTGACAATGGGCATAAGGATTAATGCACTTCCACCACCTGCTAGTAAACTGACAAACCATCCTACAATTCCAGCTAATGCTAACCAAAATATTGTCATAAATATTGAATAATATGTTAAACCGAATAAATCAGGTGCTTGATTTTTACTCTACCCTATAAATGATTGATAACTCTCAGACAATACAGGGTTGGCATGGTCAACTTAACTTAGTTTATGGTCATCGCCAAGATTCCACTCAGTTAATTTATAACCACCATCAAGCCCCATTAAAGGTACAACGCCCCTTTTACCCGGAAGGACAAGGAATTTGCCATAGTGTGATTTTACATACGGCTGGGGGCATTGTGGGGGGCGATCGCCTATCCTCTGATATTCACCTCCAACCCGATACAAACGCCTTGATTACCACAGCCGCTGCTGGTAAAATATATCGCAGTAATGGCTTACCAGCAAAACAAACCGTAAATATCCAAGTGGATAGTCACGCTTGTTTAGAATATTTACCCCAAGAAACGATTGTATTTAATGGGGGGATTTATCGGCAAGATTTACGAGTAGAATTAGCTACGGATGCCAGTTATTTAGGTTGGGAAATTACGCGGTTTGGCCGCAGTGCTAGGGGAGAAAAATTTGTCCAGGGAGAGATGCGATCGCACACGGAAATCTGGCAAAATGGTATACCGCTATGGATTGATAGACAAATCGTCCCCGGTAGCGAACAAGTATTTCACAGTCCTCATGGTTTAAAAGACAATCCCGTTGTTGGTAGTTTTGTTGGCGTTGGTTTCCCCATATCTCCAGAAATCATCAACCAAGCCCGGTCTTTAATTATTCAAAACTCTGATGCTGGGGTAACTCGCTTACAACATGGATTTTTGTGCCGATATCGTGGTAATTCTACATCAGAAGTCAGAAGTTGGTTTACAAATATTTGGCAAATATTACGAGTATCTTGTCTAAATCGTGGTAATTGTATTCCTAGAGTATGGCAAATATAGAACAAAAGACCGAGATCCCCAACTTTTGATATCAATTAATAATTTATTGACAAAATAAACAAAAAGTCGGGGATTTTAATTATTCAACTTTGGCAAATTCACAGGAGAAACCCGTGCAGCTTACACCCCAAGAAAAAGATAAATTATTAATTTTCACCGCTGCTTTAGTCGCCGAAAGACGCAAAAATCGAGGTTTAAAATTAAATTATCCTGAAGCAGTTGCCTTTATTTCTGCGGCAATTTTAGAAGGTGCAAGAGATGGTCAAACTGTAGCAGATTTAATGAGTTATGGAACAACATTATTAACTCGTGATGATGTCATGGAAGGTGTACCAGAAATGATTCATGATGTCCAAGTAGAAGCCACTTTTCCTGATGGGACAAAGTTAGTAACTGTACATAATCCGATTCGTTAGAAATGATTAAGATAGGAGAAAGTACAAATCAAGTAAAAACAATATGAGATTAAAATCAGTCAATATCCAAGGATATCGTCCTTTTAGAAATTTTCAAGCACCATTACAACCACTAGAAATTATTGTTGGTGCTAATGGTGCTGGTAAATCTAGTTTTTTTGAATTTCTCAAATTTTTGCGAGATAGTCTTTATTACGATATCCCACCCGAAATAATTTCTGGTTCTATTGGTCAGCAGATTTTTCATATTCCAGGACCAGCTAAGTTTCAATGGAATATAGAAATTGATACAGGTCTTCCAATTGGTATTAGATATTTGGGGGAACTTATGGGTCCGGTTGGTCGAACTCAAGTTTCCTATGAAAGAGTAGAATCATCTAAACCTTTTAGTGATAGATACAGTAATCCATACATATATATGGATATTAACGGTAATAAAGGTGTTATTAGAGAACCTGGAGAAAAAGGATTTACAACATTAACACCAGATAAGTTAACACAAGATATTGCTTTAAAGCGATCTAATCAACTGACGCTAAATGCAATGACAAATCCATCACTGGAAGCTTTATATAATTTACGTGAATATATTCGTGATTGGAGGTTTTATAGTTCTTTCAACATAGCCAACTATAAAATTCGTACACCAGTTCCCCTTGAACAAGAGCCTGTTTTACATGAAGATGCTAGTAATTTAAGTTCAGTATTGCATTATTTAATGACTGAACATAGACCAGCGTTTGACGAACTACAACAGCACTTACGTTCAGTAATTCCTGGTTTTAAAGGGCTGACAGTGAAAATTCGTGGACGAGGAGAAGCCATAGCTTTTTGGCAAGAATCAGGTGTTGATGATGAGTTAAGTCTTGCTGACTTATCAGATGGAATTTTGCGTTTGATTTGTTGGGTTTGTTTATGTGTACAACCAAATCCACCATCTTTAATTTGTATTGATGAACCAGATCAAGGTGTTCACCCTCGCACCCTTCCTGTACTTGCTGCTTTATTTGAAAATGCTTCTGAACGCACGCAAATTCTATTAGCAACTCACTCATCTTATTTCCTGACACAGTTTGATATTTCTCAAATTGCTGTACTCAGAAAAGAGAATGGGGAAGCTGAATTTATTAAGCCTGGCGAGTCTCAAGTTTTAATTGATATGCTTGATGATTTTGGTGCAGATGAATTAGAACAATTACACCGTAGCGATGAATTAGAGAGACTTCCATGAGAGTTGAAATTTATGTAGAAGGTACATCTGATAAATATGCAATGGAGGCACTATTAGCACCTTTAATTGACCAAAAAGTACAGCAAGGTATTAGTATTAGATTTTTTGCTATTAAGGGAAATGATAATGATAAAGGAGGAGATGCCAAGAAAGATTTATTGACAAAAATACCAATTAAAGCAGTCAACATTATCTGCAATCAACCAGATTCTATTGTGGTAGTTATGCCAGATTTATATCCCCAAAATAGAGGGTTTGCACATGAAACAATTCAAGAACTAGAAAATGGTATTTTCGATAATTTCAATCAGGAATTACAGCGTAAAGGAATTAATGATAACCGCTTAAGAAACCGTTTTCAGGTTTTCTGTTTTAAACATGATTTAGAAGCATTAATTTTAGCCGCTGAATCAGAATTAAGAAGCGTACTTGGTGTTGATTCTCTTCGTCGAATATGGACAATACCAGTTGAGGGACAAAATCATAATGTTCCACCTAAAGATATTGTAGAAAGAATTTTTCAAAAATGCGGTAAGAAGTATAAAGGTAGTACACATGGACGAATAATATTAGGAAATGCAAGATATCAGGATATAGCAGAAAGATGTCCGCAAGCTTTCAGACCGTTTGTAGAGTTTTTAGAAAACCTTTAAAGTAGGAAAAAATTATGATACCAGGCGAAATCATTACCCCAGCAGGAGAAATCGAATTAAATGCAGGTCGTCCCACGACTAAAATAATAGTAGCAAATACAGGAGACAGACCCATTCAAATAGGATCGCATTTTCACTTTTATGAAGTTAACACTGCTTTAAACTTCGACAGAGAAAAAACACGAGGAATGAGATTAGATATTCCCGCCGGCACAGCAGTCAGATTTGAACCAGGAGATGAAAAAGAAATAACATTAATTTCCCTAGTTGGTAGTCGTCAAATCTACGGTTTCAACAACAAAATTGACGGAAACCTCTAAAATTCTCTCTGTGCCTCTGCGACTGAAGCGTGATAAAAAAAGGATAAACTATGCCATACAAAATGAACCGCCAAGCCTACGCCGATACCTTCGGACCAACAGTAGGAGACAGAATTAGATTAGCCGACACCGAACTATTTATAGAAGTAGAAAGAGACTTTACAAGCTACGGCGATGAAGTGAAATTTGGTGGCGGAAAAGTCATTAGAGATGGAATGGGACAATCCCCTATTTCTAATAGTGATGGTGCAGTAGATTTAGTAATTACAAATGCTTTAATTCTCGATTGGTGGGGAATTGTTAAAGCAGATATTGGCATTAAAGACGGCAAAATTTACAAAATTGGTAAAGCCGGCAATCCCTATATTCAAGACAATATAGATATCATTATTGGACCAGGAACAGAAGCTTTAGCTGGCGAGGGAATGATTCTGACAGCGGGGGGAATAGATACCCACATCCATTTTATCTGTCCCCAACAAATTGAAGTCGCTATTGCTTCTGGTATTACTACCATGATTGGGGGTGGCACAGGTCCAGCTACGGGAACAAATGCCACAACTTGTACTCCTGGACCCTGGAATATGTACCGAATGTTGCAAGCTGCTGACGCATTCCCTGTTAACTTAGGATTTTTAGGAAAAGGTAATACCAGTCAACCTCAAGGACTAATAGAACAAATTGAAGCCGGGGCAATGGGGTTAAAACTTCATGAAGATTGGGGGACAAATCCTGCTACAATTGATACTTGTTTGACTGTTGCTGATGAGTATGATGTGCAAGTAGCAATTCACACTGATACTTTAAATGAGGCTGGCTTTGTGGAAGATACTATTGCCGCTTTTAAACATCGTGCTATTCACACTTATCACACGGAAGGGGCTGGGGGAGGTCACGCACCAGATATTATTAAGGTTTGTGGACAAAGTAACGTTTTACCATCTTCCACTAATCCTACCCGTCCTTACACTGTTAATACTCTAGATGAACATTTAGATATGTTGATGGTATGTCATCACTTAGATGCGGCAATTCCTGAAGATGTATCTTTTGCTGAATCTCGTATCCGTCGGGAAACGATCGCTGCGGAAGATATTCTCCACGATTTAGGCGCGTTTAGTATGATTGCTTCCGACTCACAAGCCATGGGGCGTGTCGGTGAGGTAATCATTCGGACTTGGCAAACGGCACATAAAATGAAGGTGCAACGGGGAAGTCTTGCTGGTGATAGTCATGCCGATAATTTACGAGCTAAACGTTATGTTGCTAAATATACAATCAATCCAGCAATCACTCATGGTATTTCTGAATATGTGGGGTCTGTGGAAGCGGGAAAATTGGCCGATTTGTGTTTGTGGCAACCTGCTTTTTTTGGTGTTAAACCGGAAATTGTCATTAAAGGAGGTATGATTGCTTGGTCGCAAATGGGTGATGCCAATGCTAGTATTCCCACACCCCAACCTGTATATATGCGACCGATGTTTGGCAGTTTTGCTGGTGCTAGAAACGCCACATCATTAACTTTTGTGTCTCAAGCAGCTTTGGCGAGAGAAATTCCTCAACAATTAGAATTAAGAAAATTAGCGATCGCAGTTTCAGGAACTCGTCAAATTACTAAGCGAGATATGAAATTAAATGATGCTTTACCCGAAATTGAAGTAGATCCAGAAACCTACGAAGTTCGTGCAGACGGTGAATTATTAACTTGTGAACCAGCAACCATTTTACCAATGGCACAAAGATACTTTCTGTTTTAGATGCCACACAGTGCAAAAAATGGTGGCTTAGGAGATTGGTTTCCAAATTCACCCCCTAATTTTCCATAGAGCCTATTCCTTTAATATTACCTCAAGATTTTCTCTAGAGTTGATTCGACGAAATATAAAATGCCAGATCAACCCAATACCCATTAATCCCAGACCAATTAACCAGTAGTGCCATTCCACACAAAAAGCCAGCAACAGCGAAGACCAAAAAGATAACCAAGATATCCATTTCGGATATAACCGTTCCTCCTTACTGATTTGCAATGCGGCTAGACTGACAATGGCACTTCGGTATAAAGCTCCAAATGTCCCAAAAGACCAAGTAACTTTTACATCACCGATGAATACAAGAAGGGCGATGATCATACCCACAGCGATGACGGCTAAATCAGGTGTTGTCCCCGCACTATTCAGCTTGGTAAAAAAACTAGGCATATCTCCACGACGTGCCATTGCTAACAGCAACCGAGATACACCCAAAACCGTAGTTAAGAGGATACTCAGCATAGAAGTGACAGCGCCAACAGCTAAGAAATTAGCAACAAAGGGAATACCAAAACTATCAGCTACTGCTTTTAAAGGTGCTGCATTCAATCTAGTTGCCTCAGCAAAAGCATCTGACCCAATTGATCCCAAACTGACGACTGCCACGCAGATATAAAGGAGCATGGTGGCAATTATAGTGAAAATAATCGCTCTGGGGATGCTCTTTTTAGGGTCTACAATTTCTTCCCCCACCATAGAAATGCGAGCAGCGCCATTATAGGAAACAAACATTAAAGCCACTGATTGCAGAAAATTAGTTGCCCAGTCATGAGAATTTGTACCTGAAAAAGTCAATTTCTCAAACCCATGAGTAAAGCAGAAAAAGAACCCCACAATAATTAAACAAAGTAGAGACAGGATGGTGATAGAAACAACTACAATAGTTGATATTTTAGAACTCCGCATCCCCCCCAAAACAATGAAAGTGATCAAAAATACAGCAGTTTCTGCTACAGGGACTAAAATCCCAGCATCTGTCATACCGAGATTATTTAAAAGATAGCCAGAAAATCCCAGGGCGGCAGTGGCAGCTACAGCAGTTTTGCTTAAAAGATAGATCCAGCCGCCGGTAAAGCCTAACCAGGGCGTTAAGTATTGATAACCATATTCATAGATGCCACCACTAACAGGATGATTAACAGCTAGTTGGGCGAGGTTAAGACTATTACAAGCTGCTAATAAGCCGGCAACAATTAAGGCAGCGATCGCCGCTGAACCAGATATCTCAGCAGCAAGACCAATACTGACAAAAATACCCGCGCCAATAACTGATGCTAATCCCATGATTGCCGCACTCAGCCAATCTAACTCTCGTTTCAGTTGCTCTGGCGGATTTTCATTTAACATAGTGTTTCCTTTGAATTGATCTAATTCTACAGGCGACTTGATACATAAACATTACCTGATAAGAGCAACCGCACAGTTCGGACAATACCTGCACTTTCAACAATCATGGCCGAGCCTTGATTGTTTGTCACCAAAGAAACCTCAATTTTTCCAGTAGGATGTTCAATTATCACCATTTCATTGCCAGAACCTATTGAAGTAGTAATACCTTCGGCAACAGAACCTTTCAGGAGACTACAGCAACCAACACAAATTGCACCTGTCACGGCATGGGCGCTATGACAAACATTGGGGACGAAATAACGGGAGGTAATGTTTCCCTGATAACGTGGAGGTGCAATAATCGCAAATTTAGGAATCACACTATTTGTAACATCACCTAGTCCCATCCGTTCACCAGCAAGGCGGCGAATTCTGGCAATTTTCCCTAAGAAAGCTGTGTCCGCATCAAGTTCTGCCTTGGTTTCATAACCAGTTTTACCTAAATCATTAGCCCGTGCTATCACCATAGGCATGGCGACATCAATGCAAGTAACCTCAACTCCCTCAATTTCTTCACGACAATGGCCTGTTGGTAAAAGTTGACCAGTTTTAGAACCGACAATTTCCATGAAGTTGAGTAAAACTGGTGCTGCTGTCCCTGGTACACCGTCAATGGACATATCACCATCATATATAACTTGTCCTTGAGGAGTCGGGATGATAGCTTCTATCAGTGCGTTGGTATTGAGGTTACGGATTTTAACAGTGGTTGTCTGATCTGTTGCGGTGACAAGACCTCTGGCAATGGCAGCATGACCAATACCCGCAACCATGTTACCGCAGGATGGACTCCAATCAATCTCCGCCTTGTTAATGCTCACTTGACCGAAGAGATAATCTACATCAGCCCAAGGATGTGGAGATGGTGAAAATATGGCTACTTTGCTGGTTAGTGTTGTTGCCCCTCCGATCCCGTCTATTTGGCGGTCATCAGGTGAACCCATTGCAGCTAGAATTATCTTGTCTCGGATAGTTGCCTCTGTGGGTAAATCTGACTGCAAAAAAAATGGTCCACGAGATGTGCCGCTACGGAAGAATAAACATGGGATTGCTAACTGTTTCATATAACCCAACTTTTTTAGTTCTGGGAGTGTTAATAATACAATCTATCAGCGATCGCTTCCCTTGTCGCCAGCTTTTTAGTGACATTTATGCTTAACTTCTTGTTCCTCCTTCCTGCTGACTCGGTGACTCCTAAATTTTTAATTCTGCTTCTGCCAAATGCTTAATCAGCGTAGACTGAGGTAAGGGTCCTTGCAAGTGATTCCAAGGTAAAATTTGCTCAGTTGACCAATTACTATGAACATAAAAATTTAAATCGGGAATTTTTCCTTTTAGTTGTTTAAAAGCGCGTTTATAACTTCCTAATGAGTCGCCAAAATCACGGGTTAATTCTAATAATTGAGAAAGTCGGCGATCGCCTCTCGACAACAAAGCCTGTATAATTGACCAATTATAGCTTTCTGGTCGAAACTCTATCCCTTGAGGTTTTATTTGCTTTTGTAACAATTGCAACCGTTTTTCTGCTTGCTTATTTACCCCAAACCATTGAAATGGTGTGTGTGATTTGGGGACAAAGGTACTACACCCCAGTGTTAACCGCAAACCAGGAGCAGCTTTTCTTACGTCTTCCATCATTTTTACAGTTGCGTCCACATCTTCGGGTTCTTCCCCTGGAATTCCCACCATTCCATAGAGTTTTAAACTAGATAAACCACCAGCTTTTGCGTTGATAGCCGCTTGGATAATTTCATCATTATGTAATTTTTTATTGACAATTTTCCGCACTTTTTCCGAACCACTTTCCACCGCAATTGTCAATGATCTTGTATCTCGTTTTGTTAAAGTTTCGGCTAATTTAACTGTAACTGTATTGGTTCTTACGGAAGCCACACTTAACCGCACATCATCATATTTTGGTTGACTAATATAATCTAACAATTCTGTAAATTCTGGATGTTGAGTAACAGAAGCCCCCAACAAACCCAAACGATTGGTAACTTTTAAACCCCGTTCAATTCCGGGAATTAAAGAATTTTCTAAACTCGCAGTTCTCAAAGGTAAGGTTAAATAACTAGCTAAACAAAACCGGCACATTTCGGGACAACTTCGCACCACTTCGATCATATAAATATTTTCCCAAGCAGCTTTTTCTGTGACAACAGTAGAAGCAGAAAGAGTATTGCCTCGGTAAGTTTGCTTTTGGATAATTGGCGGAATTTCTGCTGAAATCGGATTAATTGATTTTATTTCCCCATCTGGGATAATATATTCTATTACATATAAACTAGGAATATAAATTCCCGGAACTTGGGCTAAGGTTTTTAACTGAGTTTCTTTATCAGCATTTCTGACTTTTTTATAAGTATCTATAAAATCACCCAGCAGATTTTCACCATCTCCCAATAAAATCACGTCGAAAAATTCCGCATAAGGTTCAGGATTAGCTGTGAGAACTGGTCCACCGCCAAAAATTAAAGGATGATTTTGATGGCGAGAATTAGCCCGAATCGGAATTTCTAAAGATTCCAAAAGATTAAAAATATTCACATAATCTAATTCCCAAGACATCGAAAAACCTAGTAATTCTGGATGTCTAGGAAGTTGTTCCCGAATATCAGTAAATAAGCGACCTACCTGCAAATCATCACGCATAGCCAAAGTTGCCCATACCACCTGATAACCCAGGCTAGTTATCCCCACCGTGTACTCATTGGGAAAGGCGAAAATTACGGGAATAGCATCGTGATTGGGGGTTGCGGGGGTAAACAGAAGGCGTTCACAGTCAAATACAGATGATGTCACAGCTTTTTGAGTAAATTTATCTATATTTAATTTTAAGCCATAGAATAATCAAGTTAAAACATAATGTCACCCCATTAGCAATGATAACGGGTAAAGCACCGAGAGTAATCCCATAGACTAACCATAGAAACAAACCACTCATGAAGACAATCAGCATCACATAAGAAACATCTTTTGCTGATTTTGTACGCCATATTTGGAACATTTGTGGCAAAAAAGCAATAGTAGTTAATGCCCCTGCAACTAATCCTAAAATGGTGATCAAATCCATGTTCAATAATATCTCCTGATTTTACAGATTATACTCCATTAATTGCAGATATTTGGCTCAATCCTAGAAATTAACAGTTAAAAAATTTTGTTAGATCATGTTATTTGCACATTAGATTCGGAAAAGATATTATTTGTGAGTTATTCGCCCCAAAAATCCCAATGCACGCACAGAGAAGGAACTAGAACAAGTCGAACGAACAAAGTAGAAATATCAATCAACTTGAGAATAATCATCCCATAAAGTTGTAATTTCTCGTAAACTCTGATGAGTGCCATTACCTAAGATTAAATGGTCTAAAATGGCAATAGCTAACAGTTCTGCCCCGGCTAATAATTGACGAGTCAATTCGATATCTGCTTCACTGGGTTCTAAACTACCAGAAGGGTGATTATGGGCAACTATTACCCGTGTGGCACCTTGACGAATGACTTCTCGGAAAATATCACGGGGCGAGGCTAAAGTTTCCGTTGCTGTCCCAATTGTAATCACTTTTGTGCCTAATAACTTATTTTTCACATCCAATAATAATACGGCAAATCTTTCTTGATTTTGCCACATCAAGTCTTGACTCAGCACCGCAGCCGCAGCAATGGGACTATCAATTACTGTTCCGTCCGCAGGGCGAGATAAAAACGTCCGTTTACCCAATTCAATTGCAGCCAAAATGGTTGTCGCTTTTGCCGGTCCCACACCGGGAATTTCCATTAACTCAGCGGGGGAGACATTTCGTAAAGCAGCTAAGGGGTCACACTGACCTTTACCCAATTCTTGTAATATATATTGCCCTAAACCAACTGCTGAGAGTTTACCAGGTCCCTGACCAGTACCCAGCAAAATAGCGATTAATTCCGCTGTAGCTAAAATCTTCGGTCCGTGAGTCATTAACCTTTCACGGGGGCGTTCATTTTCCGGTAAGTCGGCTATTCTCAGGCAATAAGTCATACCAATTGGGGATTTTGAATTAGAAATAATTGGGTTATCGTCAAACTTATAGAGACATCCGGTAATGTCAATTATCCCTTATTTTTGGAGACAATTATTCCTTTTTGGCAAAAGAAGGGAATAGGGAACAAATAAGTAGTGAGACAGAATTAATTACACAATTTCATTGCGTAAGCGTTGCGTTAGCTATATGTAACGAAGTGAAATGAAGCAATCGCCAGGGTTGTGATTGCTTCCCGTAGCTCGCAATGACTGTAAATATTTTTGTCCAATTACTTAAGAAACACTCGTTTGCACCAGTTTAGAGCTTCAGTCAAAAACAAGATGTTTTTCAAAGATGGGTAGCCCGAAAAAAAACAGTGTCATTATTTCCATCTCATGTTTTTAAACATGAATTTTTTCTGTTCCCTATGAATCATTGGTAAATTTGCGTAGCTTTGAGCATATGGTAGGTAATAATTAACTGAGTCAGGGCGAGAGGATAACTTTGCAGTGTTTCTCCGGTTGTACCCGCAATTTTACCCAATTCTGGATTACTTTCGCGATCGCACACACTATTTAAATACGGCATATCATTACACATAATGCGTTCGATTTTATTCACCTGTTCCAATGTTGCATGACCGTCAACCTCCAAAACATCCACCGGTTTTCCCATATCTCTATCTAGTCCCAAGCGGATAGCTGACTGGGAATCACTACGACCAGCGTGAATAATTTCCGTAAAATCAGGGTGAGGAATCGAAGGACGCAGCACCAAGCGCACATTTAAACGTCCATTTGTGTTATCAATTTCATCACTGGGAGGATAGAAACTGACTACAATATCCGACCATTGCCGCTGAGGGCGGATATACCTTTCTGAATCTGGTTCGCGCTTGTCTAACTCCGCTAATACCTGTTCTGGAGTATAACCGCGCTTTTGAGTATCCCGTTTCACCTTCCAATCAGCGCGAAGTGGTTCAGGAGGGGCAAGATAGACTTTAACATCATAAGCATCACGGGCTACACGGGTAGAATAACCTAGTAACCCTTCAATAATCACAAATTTACTGGGTTTGATATATTGCGGTGGTTCAAAAGTCCCTGTAGAGTGGCTGTAAACCGGCTTCAGAATCGCCTGTCCTGTCCGTAACAGTGATAAATGTTGCTGCATGATATCCAAATAGTTACAATCGGGATGGAGTGCCGTAATGCCGATTTCTGCCCGTTGTGTGCGATCATAACGGTGGTAATCGTCTGTACAGATAATAGTCACATTTTCAGGACCTAGTACCTGAGCAATCCCTCTAGTCAGAGTTGTTTTCCCCGCAGCACTATCACCAACAATACCCAGAATAATTGGACGGCTCATGAATACCTCCTCTGACGCGAGTAAGTTTATAGAATAATCTTCAATTTTAGAGGGCAAATAAGCCCTTTCTTCAGAAAATTATATCTTTGCAACATCTCTACATAAACTCCCTGGATTTGGTGTCATGGGATGATTTTTTGCACGCAGAGGCGCAGAGGCGCAGAGATTGAGAACCGCTGTAGATTTTAAGTAATGAGACGGAATTAATTACATAACTGATTTTCCTGTTCTTTTCAACCACCAACATTATTATTTTCCTCTTTATCCTCAAATCCCGGACATCCTGACTCAGACCAGCAATTCTCATTTTGAAACGAGTTTGCGTCATTTCAGCGATCCCCAGATTCGTTAAGAATTGTAAAACCCTATGAATGTAAGAGTTTCAATGTCATGAAACCTTGAAATAAGAATTGCTGGATTCAGACAATCAAGACTTGACAAATCTTAAAGATTTTATTATGCCTATGTTATGGGTGGAAAAGTGTGCGCCCATATATATAGGCTTTTCAACCACCAATATAATTATTTTCCTCTTTATCCTGTCAATCCTCAAATCCTGGACATCCTGATTCAGACAATCAAGACTTGACAAATCTCAAAGATTTTATTATGCCTATGTTATAGGTGGAAAAGTGTGCGCCCATATATATAGGCTTTTCAACCACCAATATAATTATTTTCCTCTTTATCCTGTCAATCCTCAAATCCTGGACATCCTGATTCAGACAACTTAAATTTTATTATGGCTTATTTTACACCAGGGCAACTACTCAAAAGAGGACAATACGAAATTATTGACACTCTAGGACAGGGAGGATTTGGTATTACCTATTTAGCGCAAGATCATAAACGCAAAAAAGAAGTAGCTATCAAAAGTCTCAACGTCTCCTTTTTGAAACAACGCTATCGAGATAAATATGGGAATACAGATAGTTTTGGAGAATTTTTAGCAGAAGAACAGGACAAGTTTAACACCGAAGCGATGGTCTTAGCTACCTTTGATCATCCTCACATTGTCAAAGTCTATCCTGAACTGTTTCAAGAAAATGGTTTATCTTGTATGGTGATGGAATATGTCAAAGGCAAAAATTTAGAACAATATTCATACGCGAATGGTGTTTTTAGTGAAAGTGCGGGTTTAGAAATTATTAAAGGCATTGGCGAGGCTTTAAGTTATATTCATAGTCGTAATTATCTGCACCGAGATATTAAACCTGCGAATATTTTACTAAGAGAAGAAGACAATAAAGCCATATTAATTGATTTTGGTTTAGCTAGAGAAGTTAATTTTGCGGAATTGATGAGTTTAACAAATGCCAAAACTCCCGTTTTTGCACCACCAGAACAATTTGAAAATAGAAGTAATTTCACTCCCGCTTTAGATATTTATGCTTTAGCAGCAACATTATATGTAATTATCGCCGTTCATGAACCGCCTTTCATTCCTCTGCCTAGTCCTTATCTGAATGCTAAGATTATGCTAGATATGAAAATGGCGATTGAACCACCGCAAAAATACAATTCTCAAATTAGTCAAAAAGTAAATGATGCTATTCTCAAGGGAATGGAGTTAGATTATCAAAACCGTCCTCAGTCTATTAGAGAATGGTTTACGTTTTTAGGTTTTCAATCACAAAATAATCATCTCAAAACTTTCACTTTTGAAGTTGTCACAACCAACGCGAAAGGAAGTATTATCAACAAACACAACCACTCAGCAAATTACTTTGTGGAAGATTTGGGAAATGGGGTGAAGTTGGAAATGGTGGAAATACCCGCAGGAACATTTTACATGGGTTCACCGGAAAATGAAGTAAAAAGATATCCTAGTGAAAGTCCTCAACATCAAGTTACTGTTCCTAGCTTCTTTATGGCTAAATATCCTTTGACTCAAGCACAATATCAAGCTATCGTGGGAAAAAACCCTGCTCGCTTCAAAGGTAATAATCTTCCTGTTGAATGTGTGAGTTGGAATAATGCGGTTAATTTTTGTCAAAAGTTAAGCCAAAAAACAGGTAAAGACTATAAGTTGCCCAGTGAGGCACAATGGGAGTATGCTTGTAGGGCGGGAACAACCACACCTTTTTATTTTGGTGAAAGCATTACCCCAGATTTGGTAAACTATGATGGTGAGTATGCCTACGCTGCTGCACCAAAAGGAAAATCTCGAGAACAAACCACAGAAGTAGGAACTTTTCCCCCTAATGCTTTTGGTTTGTATGATATGCACGGGAATGTGTGGGAATGGTGCGAAGATGATTGGCAGGAAAATTATATAAACCCGCCTATAAATGGTAGTGCTTTGACTAGTCGAAGCTATCGTAAAATGCTGCGCGGCGGTTCTTGGCTCTACAACCCTGACTATTGCCGTTCGGCCTATCGTTACTATGTTGATGCGGGCTTCGACAGCCGCCTCAACGGTTTTCGTGTTGTGTGTGGTGCTGCGTGGACTTAGTAGCCCTTTATACTCCTGCTCTTTTTCCCTCTGCCCTTCTGGTGATCTTTTCCCTTACCCCGCCGTTAGGCGGAATTTTTTTGGATAAATACTGAATGTGGAAACCTTATATATGGGCGCATACTTTTCCACCTATAACATAAGCATAGTCCAAACTGAGAATTTTGTCAAGGGGTAAAATTGTCTGAATCAGGATATCCAGGATTAAAGGATTTACAGGATGTTGTTGGATGATTGTTTGTTGAGATTTTGGAGATAATTTTGTCTGAATCAGGATATCCAGGATTTCAGGATTTGCAGGATTGTTGTTTAATGATTGTTTGTGGGGATTTTGGAGATGATTTTGTCTGAATCAGGATTTTCAGGATTAAAGGATTTTCAGGATGTGATTGAAAGATTGTTTGTGGGAAGTTGGAGATGATTTTGTCAGAATTAGGATTTACAGCGATTTCCAATCATATAAGGTACATCTTAGCCCCCTCATCGCTTGCGGGGAGGGGGTTGGGGTTCTTGTTCCGGGTTTGATGACAATTTGCTGTAAGGATTTTCAATATGGGTAATTGGTAATTGCGAAAATGCTGTAAACTAACCATCTAAAGAAGAGCATAAAACAACATCTTTAAAATATCCCACCTTCCAAAAATCACCACTTCCCAAAAACAATCTTTCAATCACATCCTGAAAATCCTCAAATCCTGGACATCCTGATTCAGACAATTAAGCGACAAAAGGATTAATTGTATTCAGAAATTCTGCTTCTGCTTGTTGAGCATAATATAGATCCCAGCGAACTTGTAAATTCATCCAGAAATCAACAGATATACCAAAAAACCTGGATAACCGCAGTGCTAAACTGGGTGTGATATGCTGTTTACCTGCGATTAAATCTACAATTTGCTGTTCTGTAACACCAATAGATTCAGCTATTTTTTGGGGTGTTAAACCTTTATGGATCATAAACTCTTCTAATAACATTTCTCCAGGATGGGTAGGAGGACGATGGGTTGGGATTTTCATAAATGTGATTAATACCTCAATGATAATCTACAATTTCCACAGCATCTGCCCCTAATTCTTGCCAAAAAAAGCAAATTCGATATTGATCATTAATCCGAATACTATACTGACCTTCTTTATCACCTTTTAATGCTTCTAGACAATTACCTGGGGGAATTTTTAAATCTTCTAGGCTTGTAACTGAGTCTAATTGATCTAGTTTACGAACTGTACGCTTCCAAAGGGATGAGGGACAGGTTTTTCGAGCAGCTTTAGAATCTTTACCATCGAAAATGTGTTGTGTACCCAAGTTCTTGAAAGCATGAATCATTTATAAACGTTGGTTTTACTGCTTTGAATAATTTGATAAATAAAAGTCTTATATATATGGGCGCACACTTTTTTACCCATAACATAAGCATAGTTGAAACTGAGAACTTTGTCAATAAATAAATTTTGAAACACGCTTTAAAACGAGTCGGGTTTAAAAGAGGATTTGGGGGTTGACATTTGATTTTAAATTTGTTATCATAGAGCCGATAAGGAAGAACTATCATAAAATAACTAATATAAATCATGTCAAAACAGACCCTGGGTTTAGAACAAAACCTATATGATTATTTGCTTTCAATTTCCCTGCGCGAACCAGCTATTTTAACCCAACTGCGTCAAGAAACTGCTCAAATGCCCAGGTCTATCATGCAAATATCTCCTGAACAGGGACAATTTATGGCATTATTAATTAAGTTGATAGGAGCAAAAAAGACCTTGGAAGTCGGTGTATTTACTGGCTATAGTTCCTTAGTAGTAGCTTTGGCTTTACCCACAGACGGTAAAATAGTCGCCTGTGATGTTAGTGAGGAGTATACCAGTGTAGCTCGACGTTATTGGCAAGAAGCGGGAGTAGCTGATAAAATTAATTTGCATATTGCCCCAGCTTTGGAAACATTAGATAAGTTATTAACAGCAGGGGAAGCGGAAACTTTTGATTTTGCCTTTATAGATGCTGATAAAGGTAACTATGATAATTATTATGAGCAATGTCTTGAATTAATTCGACCAGGTGGATTAATTGCCATTGACAATGTGTTGTGGTCAGGTAAAGTTGCAGATACAGAAATACAAGATAATCAAACTAACAAAATTAGGGCGTTGAATCGCAAATTACATCAAGACTGCCGAATTACCCTGAGTTTAGTTCCCATAGCCGACGGATTAACCTTAGCAATGAAAAATTAGGAAAATCAACCAAATGGAAGAACTACTTACACTCAAAGAACTGCTGCACCAAGGCAATATCACGGAAGCCTTGTTAATTGTCGAAGAATTAGAAGAAATGAGCAAATCTGATAAACTAAATAAAACAGAAGAATTAAGCAAATTAGTTCAACAAGAAGAAATCATAAAAAAGGCAATGAACTTAATTTGGGAAAGATAAATAAGACCCCTGACTTCTTTTTTATCTTCTTCAAGTGAGGTATAATGGGAGGGAGTTAACCGCAGATAAACGCAGATAAACGCAGATAAACGCAGATAAATTTGTACTTCATTAGACATCTCCAGAAATGAAATATGCGTATCCTAGAACCCTTGTAGAGGCGTTCCATGGAACATCTCTACATTCTTTTTTGGAGATGTCTATTAGATTAAGAATGCTATCTCTTGAACTCTTACTCTCTGCGTCTCTGCGTCTCTGCGAGAGATAAATTCATACTTTTATTCAGCAACGCCGATTAAGAAAGGTTATAAATTTATCTCAGAAGTCAGGAATCTGGATATTATATTTTTCTAAATCTCCAATTTATCCCCCCGAATTGAATAATCTAACAATTCCATTGGGTGCATAACAGAAATAGTTTTCCCCTGCAAATACTTACTAATCTGCAAACTACAACCAGGGTTAGGAGAAGCAATTAAATCTGCACCAGTATTGATTAAGTTCTGGGCTTTTTGTTTACCTAATTCTTCCGCAACTTCCGGTTGCAACATATTATAAATACCCGCACTACCGCAACACAAAGCCGCGTCTATGGGTTCTTTCAAAGTCACACCGGGAATTTGTTTTAAGAGTTGACGAGGTTGGACACTAATTTTTTGACCATGTAATAAATGACAAGCATCTTGATAAACTAAATTGATATTTTTCTCAGTCAAAGGTGAAAGTTTAGCAGTTAAACCCACATTAAATAAAAACTCCTGTGAATCTTTCACTTTCGCTGCAAATACTTTAGCTTTTTCCGCATATTCGGGATCATCTGCTAAAATATGACCATATTCCTTCAAAGTATGACCACAACCAGCAGCGTTAATAATCACAAAATCCACATTAGTATCAGCAAAACTATCAATCATTTGTCTGGCTAAAGTTTTCGCTTGTTCCGTTTGTCCCTGGTGTTCAGGAAGCGCCGCACAACAACCTTGAGACTTAGGAATTACCACCTCACAACCATTAGCAGTTAAAACTCTAACAGTTGCTTCATTCACACCAGAGAAAAACAGTCTTTGCACACATCCTAAAATTACACCCACGCGATATCTTTTTTCACCCTTAGCTGGGATGATATCTGGTAAATTATCCTGAAAAGATTTAAGAGTAATTGCCGGTAAAATAGATTCCATAGCAGCTAACCGGGGAGATATAGCCTTAATTAACCCAGTTGCTTGTAATACCTTAGAAATTCCTAATTTTTGATAAACTAATAAAGGAAAAAGTAAAATTCTTAAAAGATCAGGATTAGGAAACAGAGAAAAAATCAATTGTCGAACCAACTTATCAGGTAAACTGCGACTATAATTCCTCTCCACCTGATGTCTAGTAGCCGAAATCAACTTATCATACTGGACACCAGAAGGACAAGTAGAAACACAAGCCAGACAACCCAAACAAGAATCAAAATGTTCAACAGTAGCCGTATTGAGAGCAATTTCACCCTCATTAATAGCATCCATTAAATAGATACGTCCCCTGGGAGAATCCATCTCCTTTCCTAATATCCGATAACTAGGACAAGTAGACAAACAAAAACCACAATGAACACAACTATCAATTAATTTAGGATCAGGTGGATGACTTTCATCAAAACCCTTCAAATTCTTAATACTAGCAGTATTATTATTCACCGAACCTTCCGAAACTTGCATTTATATTCCTCCCCTCTTAACCTCTGTTACCTCTGTGCCTCTGTGGTTCGTTTATTAAGACTTAAATCCCACCCACAAACCGACCAGGACTTAAAATAAAATTCCCATCAAACTGTTCCTTAATGCGGCGCATTACCTGCAACCCATTACCAGTATAACCCCAAACATCAAACCTTTCCTTTAACTCAACAGGTGCAGATAAAATACTTAAAAAACCAGAATTTGCTTGACATAAATTTCGCAAAGGCAAAATCTGCTTTTGATTTTCTAAACGCACCAAACCCAAACCACTACTAATGTGAATTAAACCAACTTCTATTTGATTGATAATTTCCACCGCCGCAGTTGGTAATACTCCTATTTTGCAGGTAATCGTAGATTCCGTAACATGAGAATGTATTTGTTCTGGTAATCGTTGCCATAAATCAGTTTCATTATTTCCTGAATAAATTACCCCATGTAAACCCAATTTTTCGCCAGTTACTAATAGTCGTTTGCACTGTTCTTGGACACTTTCATTAATATTTTGAAACCGGGTAATTAAACCTGTTCCTGTCCCCAAATCCAAATTAGTAACTAACTTACTTGATAATAAATCTGCTTGAGTTGGTGTTAATTCCGAACCTTGTAAAGTTCTTACTGCTTGGGATATGGCTTCTGGCTTCCCAGTTAATATCACTGTTCCCGAAGTTTCAGGAATCGGATAAACTCGAAAAGTGACTTGGCTGATAATTCCTAATGTACCGTAAGCGCCAGTAAATAATTTCATTAAGTCGTAACCAGCCACATTTTTGACAACTCGTCCCCCAGCTTTAGCGATTTGTCCATCTGCGCGGATAAAAGTTATCCCTAAAAGTTGGTCACGCACACCACCATAACGTTGACGCAGAGAACCTGTATCAGCCGTAGCAACGATACCGCCTATGGTCGCAGAATCAGGAAAAGCCGGATCAAGTGCTAAAAATTGGTTATGTTTACCTAAAATCTCTTGAAGCTGGGCAAATTTCATCCCTGCTTCGACGGTGACAGTTAAATCACCAACTGCGTGTTCTATGAGTTGGTTGATGCGATCGCTGCTGACAATAATATCAATATTTTTAGCTAAACTACCCCAATTGATTTTACTACCACTACCACAAGTAAGAACGCGCCATTTATGACTGTTGGCGATCGCTATCACTGCGGCTAATTCTGCTTGGTTATGGGGATAAATGACGCAACTGGGTTGGCTTTTGGAGTCTATCCCTTGTTGGATATGATGCTGTTGGGTGGGGGTAAGATTTTCCCACGATATAATAGAGGTTTCAGGGCTGAGAATAGAAGTTAAGGTAGATGCTATTGAATTCATCAGTGTATTTTTTATATCCTTCTTAATTAATTTAATATGAATTGTATTTTGCACAAAGGAACAAAGTCATAAAATTAGGGCGGGGAAACCCAGAATTAGGGCGGGGAAACCCAAGATTAGGGCGGGGAAACCCAAGAT
>NZ_JAQMSE010000100.1:0-11183 GCF_028330045.1 Aphanizomenon sp. CS-733/32 | reverse complement strand
GTACTTGCAGATGGGACTGTTGGGTAATCCATTGTACCCATATATCAGGTGCTAGACTGATTAATCTTTTACTGCCTATATCTGCTTTTTTTGCCACTGGTTTTATGCGGGTATTTGAGATTTCATCAATTAGCGATCGCTATACAGAGTTAGAACAACTATACCCGTTCTGGTGTTTTATGAAAAATTCTAGGAGCGATCGCCATTGTTTTTACAAATCAAGAGAATTATCTGTGAACCAACTTTCTAAATCATCCATACCCCGAAAATCTAATAAAGCTTCTCCTAGAGATTCTAATTCAGGAATGGTGAGCGATCGCACTTTTTCCTCTTGTATGGTAGTTAAATTACCACAACGGCGTTTTAACAAACGAATAGTTAGATTTGCTTCTCCTTGTTGGACACCTTGTTGTAAACCTTGCTGGACACCTTGTTGTAAACCTTGTTGGACACCTTGTTGTAAACCTTGTTGCAAACCTTGTTTCTCCCCAATTTGCAATACTTCTTGATAAAAACGGGTTTGAGTCACATCAGCTTCTTTGAGGTTAAGCATTTTTTGAATCTCCTCTATGGTTAATTTACTGAATTTGTTCACCAATATCGCTTCTACTAAGTCTAATTTTAGCCTAAATTCTGTTTCCGATGTTGCACTGTCTAAAATTTGTCTCGCTTCTCCTGCTGCTTTGGCTTTGGGTGTGACTATTAATCTTAGTAGAGCTAAATTAGGACTTAAATTTTCTTGATCTAATAAATCTTCTAAATATAGTCTTTCTACTTGATTATTTAGTAAAATTTGATAAGGAATTTCTGATCCTAATTCGAGACGGTTATTTCTTAATATTAGTAATCCATGCCAATTTCTACTAATTTCATATTGGTCAAGATAGCTAAAAATACCCCGAAAATAGCGACTATAAAATTTTGTATCTCTTTGCATTTGTGCTTCGAGAAATACTAGGGGTAAATCAGGATTTTCATCCACTGGTGTGAGTAACCCATCTAACCGCACTTCTTTTTCTTTGATGACGGGGGCGCTATATTCAAATTCACAGTCTTTAGGAATACCGGGTATTAATTCGGTTATTAATCCTGGCTGATTTAAAAATATTCGGTAAAATAATTTGTCGGTTTTCATTTTTATGCTAATTTCATCCTGGTCAATATCTCCCAAAATACTCTGAAAATAGGGACTATAAAATTTGGGATCTCGCTGCATTTGCGCGGCGATAAAAGTTAAAGGTATCTGATGATTATTACTAATGGGAGTTAATAATCCACCTAAACGAATTTCGTTTTCTTTGATTACTGGGGAGCTATATTCAAATTCACAATTAGAGGTAATATTTGGTATTAACTCCGCTATCAATGAGGGGCAGTTGATAAAAATTCGGTACAATAGCTTGTTTATTTTCATAGATTTTCTTTGATTATAGGACGATTGAGAAAAATACTGTGATCTATTAGCTCGTAATTCTACATACAGGGGTTTCCGCTCTTATGAGGTACATCTTAAGCCCCCTCCTCGCACCCCCCTCAATCCCCCCGCTGCGGGGGGAAGAAAAGGATAAACTTTTGATATTGGAGGGGGTTGGGGGTGGGGTTTTTGTACCTCATAACATCGGGAAGTGCTGTATTTTGAAAGTCTATATTATTAATATTTAATTCCTTCCATATACAATGAATCAGATTTATAAACTGTTCCATCGGATTCTGTATCTAAATTATAATTATTCCAAGCATTAACATAACTTTCTGTGGCACTTCTTTGGACAATATCTTTAAAGCCAAATTGCTTTAACAATATAGATAATGAATAACTATCATACATCCATTGATGCACTTCTCCGCTTAATCTAAATCTTCCTATTTTTAATGCTTCATATTCTTCTCCTAATATTAATCTTATCACCGTTTCACGGCGATAACTTGCATAACGTAAAAATCTATATATTTTCTTAATTAAACTTGGTTGATGATCTTTTATATCTAATTTATTCTTACCCATTTGTATTAAGTTTTTTGCTTCTATTCCACATCTGTTGATAATAAATTCTTGATTAAATATCTCTTTTTGGCTCAAATATTTGAGCATTTCACCACCTGATGTATTTCTCACTGTTTGGTCATACATTTCTAGAAGTATCCACTGATAATTATCATCCCATTCCCTAAATCCATTATTCACTTTATCAAAAGCTGCTAGATATGTTCTTGCTATTTCCTCTAGGTCTGGAACTACTACTCTTAAAATTCCTTGAGGACGTAATACACGATAGCAATCTTTGATAAAATCTTCTGCTTGTGCTTTAGGAAAATGTTCTAATACATGAGAATGATAAACAACATCAAAATAGTTATCAGGAAATGGAATTCCTTGTGTAAGATTATGAGCAATCACTCCATCACCAGTGGAAGTAAAATTAATGTTTGTCCATTCAGGGTGGTAGCGATTTCCGCAACCTAAATTAAGTAATTTCATATTTTCATCCGTGCAAATAAAAATCCCCAATATTGAGGTTGAGCAGGTGCATTATTTACATAAGGTGATACTTGTGATATGAACTCACGTATTAATTCTAGATTTAAACTGGCTGCTACACTTAAAAATTCATCTTTATTCAGACACCATCCTAAATACTCAGTATTGTAACCATATTCATAAGGGCGTTGAACCATAACATAGGATGCAACTTGATGGACAATGGGTAAACGAGTAATAAACAAATAACCACTGGTTGCTTCAGCTAAACCTTTTAAGGTATGTTGCCAATTTTGTGAATAATGCAATGATGTACTGGCAAAAACTAGATCAAATTTCCTACTTAAACAGCTTTCGTCACTGTAAAAATGAGCTTTTGGGAATAATTCTTGTCCATATTCTGCCAGTATGGGGACATCCTTGCAATGATAATTTATGATTAAATCGGGAATTAATTTTTGACTAATTAGATAATAGTGACCAATTCCCCCTCCCCAATCTAACAAAGATAATTCTGATTTTTGACGTGAAGCTAAAGCCAAAACATAGCCATAGGTGATGACAATGTTATGAAACATGATATTGGTACGTTCTTCTGAACTGGATTCAGGAGAAATGCCAAAAGGTAAAGTTGTCTCGAAATTTTTAATAAAGGTTGGCCAGTTGGCTTTATATGCTGCCAAAACAGATTCAATATTCCATCCTTTAATATTAGAATCTTGATTTTGTCTTTGCCATCCTTCAGGGATATATTCCCATTCAATATAGTTGGGAGTTTTGGATTTTAAGCTATTTCTAATTTGTCTTATTCCCTTCCATAGTAATGGTGGAACTATTTCTCGGAAAAGACTTTTCGCTGTATTTAATTTGCTCATAAACCTCAATAACCCCTTTAACAATATAATCAATTTCCTCATCTGTTAGTTCAGGGTATAGAGGTAAACTAACAATTTCAGATGCTAATTTTTCCGTTAGAGGTAAAAATTTACTTTGCTCTTGAAATTCAGAGTAGGATTCTTGTAAATGCACAGGAACAGGATAATGGATAATTGTGGTAATACCTTGTTCTTGAAGCAATTGTTGAAAGCGATCGCGTTGGGGTACTCTAATCACATATAAGTGATAGACATGAAACCGTTCTGAGTCTTCAAAAGGGCAAATTATCCCAACTGCTGAAAAAGCTTGATGATAACGTTGGGCAATTTCTCGACGGCGTTGATTCCAAGCATTTAAATAAAGTAATTTAGCATTTAAAATAGCCGCTTGCAATTCATCTAGCCGACTATTAAATCCCTTGATGCTGTGATAATAGCGCTTTTCTTGACCATAGTTTCGCAGTTTAGTAACTTTTTCGGCAATCTCTTGATTATTAGTTAATACCAAACCCCCATCACCAAAAGCCCCTAGATTTTTACTGGGGTAAAAACTGAAACAACCAGCATCACCCATAGTTCCCGCCATTTGATTTTTATACAAAGAACCATGAGACTGGGCGCAATCTTCAATCACGGCTAGATTATATTGGTGGGCAATTTCCATGATAGGAGTCATATCAGCGCATTGTCCATAGAGGTGAACAGGTACAATGGCCTTGGTTTTTGAAGTTATCCTCTCTGCAATTAAGGATGGATTAATGGTATAGGTGGTTTCATCAATATCAACAAATACGGGAATTGCCCCCGCAAAAGAAATTGCTGAAAGGGTTGGTACACAGGTATTAGCAACGGTAATTATTTCATCACCATATTCTACACCACAAGCAACCAAAGCTAAATGCAAGGCTTCTGTTCCCGAACCAACTCCAACCCCATACTTAGCATTACAATACTCAGCAAAATTTTTCTCAAAACGTTGTACTTGATTTCCTAAAATAAACCAGCCACTTTCGTAGACTTCACGAGTCGCTGCATCAATTTCTGGGCGAAGTTGATTATATTGACGTTTTAAGTCACCAAAAAGGATTTTCATAATTTTTAATTAAACTGTTAAATATTTTTCTAAATGTTCCTTGTAATAATTAATCATTTTTGTATATCCTGCTTTTAAGGAAGTTCGGGGTTGCCAATTGGTCATTTGTGAAAATTTACGATAATCTCCGTAATAATCCCCGATATCAATAAGTTTTTTTTCTGGTGGAAAAGGAATAACTTCAAATTCTCCGCTGCCATTTAATTCTATCAATAATTTGACTAGATTCAGCAAATTAATCGGCTCATTACCTCCGAGATTATAAACCTGACCATAACACTCTGGTTTGGCCCCAGCCATTACCAAGGCATCAACAACATCTTCAACATAATTCATATCTCTAATTTGTTGCCCGTCACCAAAGATTTTGATTTTTTCTCCTTGGATAATTTGGCGGACAAAAACTCCAATAAACCCCTGTCTATTATGTTTTAATAATTGTCGGGGTCCATAAGTATTTGTTAATCTCAAAGAAACTGTGTTCAGGTCATAGACATTATGATACAATGTATGATACCATTCCCCAGCCATGTTATTTATCCCATTGACATCGGTGGGATATAGGCGGTGGTTTTCATCAACAGGCAGGTATTGAGGCTTACCATAAATTTGTCGGGTACTGGCAAAAACCACCACGATTCTAGGGTTAAATTTGCGACAAGCTTCTAAGATTACAACTTGCGCTCTGGTGTTGATATCTAAATCGGTTAACGGGTCGGTCATGCTATCAATATGACTGACTTGGCCTGCTAAATTAAAGAGATAATCCTGATCCTTAACTAAATATTCCATACTGTGGGGATCGCGGACATCGGAAAAATTCACGCGGACTTGATTTTTAATGGGTTCAATATTAAATAAATTACCTCCGTATTCTGGAATCATGGAATCAACCAGTGTAACATCGGCTCCCCATTCTACCAATTGAATCGCTAGGGTGCTACCAATGAAGCCTAAACCACCAGTAATTAGAACTTTTTTACCTTGATAAGTTTCACGCATAATAATAGTATCTTCCTTGTCCTATATCTTTGATGACACTGCGAATAAACCGATATAAATTATCAGGTCTTTTCGGTGGTTTAGGAAAATTAACAATTCCTAATTTAAATCCGGGTGTAAGGTTTTGAATTTCCTGGTAGCTTTGATTTAACTGTTGATAATAAGGATAATAAACCCATTCACAAAGTTCTGGTTTGAGCGGGTAATTAGATAAATAGCCAATTTTGAAGGGATGGATTTTCAGAGCATGGAAATGATAAAAAATTAACGGGTATTCCTCAACAAATATATTTTCTCCTTTCTTGGTTAAGTTATATTGCGCTGCATTCCAGGGAGCAAGTCCAGATCCTAAATGTTCAACTATATGAACTCCTGGAAAGCGTTCTTTCCAGTCATCCAGATATTTCTGGTCGCCAAATTTACCATTTTCACATCGAGCATAGCACCATTCTATGCAGCGATCGCGCCACCACTTGAGAGCGTTTAATCCTTCAATGTTGCGACGGAACATCATAAATTGAACATTATATATGCCACTAGTTGCTGACTGATCATATTCAGGTAAATAGCGATGTTCTGTAAGCAAAATTGATGCGTTCTTTGCTTCTGTAAATATTGGCTCAGGGGATGAAAAGAACATTAAATCTGCATCTAAGTAGGTTACAGTGTCAACATGAGGTTCTGTATTCAGAACATATAAAAGGGTTGAAGGTGTACAAGTCCAGCAATATTCTCTTTGAGTTCTTTGTGGTTTAATTTTTAGTAGTTCTGAATCTTCAAATTCTGATAAAGAAACTAAAGTTACTTTTTCCAGATTTAGTTTTTGTAAGAGTTGATAGGCTAAATCATCAAAACAAATAATCCAGAGATGAAATTCACCTGCATGGCTCAGTAGTGAGCGGTACATCACCAAACCACGAGTTAAGTAGTTACTATCGAATAAGGTAACGTAGTAGTTCATAGTTTATAGCTTTTTGTAATTGTTATAGAATTTAGTATATTTTATATACGTTTTGCCATTTTCAACTCATATCATTTTTCTGATAATCTCATTCAGTTGAATTGCACGTTGAGCAAAGGTATGATCTTTTAAAGTTCTGGCTTGTCCCGCTTTAGCTATCGCTTCCCGTTCTTGAGGGTGATCTAATAACCATTTGACCTTTTCAATACATTCCTCTACTGATTTATAAGTTACAACTTCTCGACCTGGTTCAAATAATTCGGGTAAATTATCTTTCCAATCAGTTAATAAACAAGTTCCCACTCCAGTTGCTTCAAATAATCGCATATTAGATGCTGAGTTTTGGGAAATATCAATGTGATTATTAAAAGTTATTTTTGAGTTGTACAATCCTTGGAACATTTCTATACCAAAAAGGGGAGGATTAGCCTTATTGACAATGATATTGTCTAACTGATTAGGTAAACTAGGACGATAATTCATGTTGATATAATTTTTGATTTTAGGAATTTGCTGCAAAATATTTTTCCCAAGTTTAATTTTACTAATTGACTGAACATTATCATAAACAAATGCCCTTAAATTATTTAATAATTTGCCTTTTGCAGTAGGACGATATACATCACAAAAAATTTCTATATTAGTTTCTCGAATTAATGTTTTAATTAAAATTGCCCGTTGATTATGAGCTTGTTTTCCAGGCATAATCGAGCCTATAAATGAGCAGTCTATAAATGGTTTGTGAGCAGTATTAATTAAATTTAAAATTCGGGGTTCAAAAGCGTGTCTAAAATATTGTGCTTGATGACCTAATGCTTGAAACGTTGTAATTAATTCAGGAATATTTGACAAAACAATGTCATAAGCAGAAAAGACTGAAGCATCACTATAAGGTGCGCCACACCAGCCTAACACTAATTTAATTGTTGGGCATTCTGCCCGTAGTTGGAGAATAAACTCTTGTGTAAAGCTACTATAGTCATCAACAAAAAGTACATCCGGTTTATAGAACTTAACTTGTGCTTTGGTAATATCCGTGAGCCAATTCTGATCATTATATGAAACATCATGCTCTTTTGCCCACATTTTTTGCATAGGTTCAGCATTAGCAATCTGTTCCCATACTTCATAGCCAATTTTACTGAGGGAGTTTGTCCAAAAATCTGCCCAGCCAAAACAGTCCAACACCATTTTTTGATGCTGGATTTGGTAGGGTTGAGTTACTAATTCAGGGTGTTTGGTGTAGAATTGGGTTAAGTAGCTGGAATAGTTGGTTGAGATTCGGATTAGGCGCATAAATTTTTTCTAATCAATTTCTAACTTAAAAATTAACGTTCTCATTGTTTTAGCAAGTAATACATAACCTCTTTGTTCTAGAAATAAACATACTTTGGAAGTATTGATATTTTTTAAAGAACTCAATTCCAAATCTTCTACTAAAATTACTTTAGGTTTATATTTATCCCAGTTATTGGAACTCACAACTTGATAATCTAAACCTTCAACGTCAATACTCAAAAAATCAATTGTTTGTTTAGGAGGTAGGTGTTTATCTAAAACTTCAGCTAATGTGTGAGTTTTCAGTTGAGTTTCAGCAACTATTTTGTAGTTGCTTGTCGTAATACGTTCCTGGGATAAAGGTAAAGAGAAACTATTTAGTGCTGGTTCGTCAAATTCATAATAAGTTAAAATTTCCGATTTATCAGAGATAGGAATTTCCAAATTAATATCACGGGAACGCAAATCATCAAAAATCTTCATGCTACCAGGCATTGCATCAATGTTAATCCCGCTCCATCCTTTTAAGTAGAAATAATATGTATTAGAAAATCTTTGAGGATGGTGCGCTCCTACATCAACATAAAAACCTCCTGATTTATCGTTAAATAACTCCGCTATAACTATGTCTTCTCCATCTTGTGAGAAAGAAAGACGATGATGTGAGTATAAATCTTTAGGATAAAAATAAAAATTCTGAAGAGATGTCAGAATCTTTATACCTTTCTTTATTATTTTTAAAAAACTCATTTTTAATTTTTGAATCCTCTTAGAGATATGGCTGTATATCTGACAATCTCATAAATGCTAAATGAGTAGCTAGAGGAAATGGATATCCTCCACTACCAATATCTAACACTTTTTCTCCTTCTTTGATATCAAAGTTTATGTATTGTTTTTGATACGAAAACCTTTCTTGTTCCATACCACGTCCTTTTTTAAGGAACTCAATATTTAAGTGTAATTTATTTTGAATAAAAGTTTTGATTCTGTTTTTCATTGTCTTTACCTCTTAATGTTTATAAAACCTAATTTTGTTTTGAATTTATGCCAAAAAATTTGGGGAGAGTTCAATAATAGCTTAAAATTTTCCTGAATCCTATCTAACTTTTGATACAAAGCTTTTCCAGTTTGAACTTTGACTGCATAATTAAAGTATAAAGGATAATTAATCGCAGAATTTATCGGATTAATTACATTAGTATATAACTGAACTTGAGCAGGATTTTCAAAGAAGATATTGTGATTTTTTACCCCCCTAGTAAATTTAGCTAAATGCCATAAATCATCTATTCTTTATTCTTTTTAAAAAACTCATTTTTAATTTTTGAATCCTCTTATAGATATAGCTGTATATCTGACAATATCATAAAGCTTAAGCAACTTTAACGACTTTATAATTTGGATTTTTATCATTTGCCTCCAAGTTTTTGGATTAATTTTTTGAAGAGATTTATTTTTGTAGGTAAAATTCCATGAATCTACTTGTTTTAAATACTTAAAATAATTTTGTCCGCAATTGACAATATAAAAACCATACTTGATGCTACCAGTTTTTGGTAGTGGTGGAAGTTTACCAGATAATAAGTTTACTAATTCTGAATGAGATTCAGGCTGATAACAGGCCCCCAAATCTTCATAAAGGGAACGTCCCAGTAAAATAGAAGGCTTACCATAAAAATTTGCCTCTATTCCCATAGTTGAACCAAAAGTTATTACAACATCAGCAATGTCAATCAACTTGTAACTGTCTACATTTGATTCAGGAGGATAGTGAATAGCATTTTCACTTGATTCTCTGATAACTTTATCTATAACTTTTCGTTCACTATCACCGCAGGTTTTTAGATTAGGATGCCACCTTACAATTAAATCATTTTGAGTAAAAATACTCTCTTCTCTCAGTATTTTTTTGATACCATCATAATGATCTACATAACAAACACCTCGATAATCTGACATACCAAAGTTTTCCCAATAACTACTAGTAAATATAACAATCTTTTTTCTCTCATTATTTATAACATCGGGAACATCTTTAAATTCTTGTGCAAAATGGATATATCCCGGATAGTTAGCACCGCCATATCTTTGAGTCTTAAAAAAAGATAATGCTTCTTGATTTACTAATTCCATACCATTATTTTCAATAGCTTGTTCATATAATTTATCCATAAGTACTTTATTAGCAGTCAGATCATGGACCTTCAATGCTGCAAGGGTGATATACGTACTTCTCTTGCCTCCTGAAATGTAAACTTCACAAGATACGCCCTGGTCTCTTGCAGCATAACATACTGGACCATCCGCAGAACGTCTACCATTCCAAACATAGGTTTTATCAATCTTTTTATCCTTGATGATCTGACGAGTATGTTTGTATAAAGATATAGAATTACTAAGCATCTCACACACCTTTAATTGTTTTTTATCTAAGGAAAAAAAACAGTCTCTTTCATCATCAACAAGTTGTGATGCAACAAGTTCACCAAATGGAATATCATTAAATTTAAATTCAACTAGTTCATTTAAACTGGAAAATTCTGGAAATGTTAATTTATCGTGATAGAGCGATACTCTCAAGTCATGAACCTTATTTTTAAGTATTTCCTTAAGAGTATAGTCAGTTTGATGCTTACATGATAAGCAAAGAGATTTATCATGATTAGAATTAGCTGGACAAGAGACTAAATCCCCATCGCAGGAAAGAATATAAACATCATCACCCTCGGCTAAGTGTTTTAGTGCTATCTCTACGGTTTCGGCGTGGTGAATAGTCCACAATGCTATATGTGAGTAAATTAAGATGTTCATAAGATGTAAATGTGTAATTAACCCGGTTGAAATGATAGTATTTTTTATGAGCACCAATTAGGTAACTGGTTTTATGTAATTGCGTGATTTTATAAAAGCCCATGCCCCAACCGTCTTGAGTATATATGGTCAATACTAATTAGTATATGGGCGATCGCTTATGTAATCCGCAAGAATCAGCTAATTAACCCTGATAAGCCGATTACAAGTAGTTTTAACATCATCTTTAAAATCATAAGGTTTCGATGTACGTTTTTGCTGGCATTTCTAAAGTATATTCTTCAAGAGCGATAGCGAAACGCTGCTGCAAGCAGTTCGCTCGACAATTTTCACTCATTTTTTACCCTGAGTTATTTATTTTATCATAAACAACGACCAATTTGAGATTTCATAAATTAGCGATCGCTTTCAAGATCAACAGTTTCAGATCCCGGACTTCTCTAAGAAGTCGGGGATCTTATTTAGATACTAAAAAAGAATAGGATGAATGCGACCAAGCACTTCTGCTAATAACCACTCAGGGCAAATACAGATCAGTTCTGCCTTTCTTGAGCGATAATCCAATGAACGCAGCTGATCGCACATCACTACGCCTTTAATAGGTTGATCATCTGGAATCTCAACGTAGAAAGGATTTTTACGCTTAGTATTACTGATAGGACAAACAAAAATAAAACCTCG
>NZ_JAQMSE010000099.1:0-4487 GCF_028330045.1 Aphanizomenon sp. CS-733/32 | reverse complement strand
TAGGACTTACGCATTGACAGAATCAACCAAATATGGGGTATGGGTTTCGGGCATTTTAACGTGATTTTTTTGATGATTTTTGAGCGCTCGCTATTGAGCAGAAGTTAATCACCAAAAGCCTGAAACGAGGGATTTTCGTTCATGCACATCATGGTGAATTTGTACAGTGCGTAAGTCCTATGTTAGTAGAAATTACCAATTACCCATTACCAATTACATAGATTGATTCAAAAATAAAAATCCTAATTGCAACAAACCAACAACAAAACCTAAAATACCACCCAAAGTAACAATTGCTTGTAATTCATTTCTGACAATTCCCTCAATTGCATCTTCTAAATCGGCGGGGGAAGTAGCTTTGACTCGTTCTATAATTACTTGATCTATAGATAAAACAGGAATTGCTTGAGCGACAATCACCTCTAAATCTTTTTCGAGATACTTTTCTAAAATTAATGCTAAATCCCGTGCCACAACTTCTAAGGAAGTGTTAACAACCGCTGAACTACTTAACCGATTTAACAAGACAATAGAAATCCTTTCCCAATCAGCCGATTCTGTTAATTCTTTGAGTAAATCACCACCACTATTTTGCAAATATTGACGCACACTATCTCTAATCGTTTTTCGTAGTTGACGCACCGTACCGACGGGGAGATTTTGCAAAGATAAATTTTGTAACAATTCCTTAATGCGATCGCGCATTTTTAGATCTTTGATTAATTCTTGCAATCGCTTGTTAGTTGCATCTTTCTCATCTAAGCAAAATGTCCGTAATCGAGTTAAAGTATTTTTCAACCCAAACAGATTTGCCACTACCCAATAAGTACCACTGGTTTTTTCTCGAAAACTTTCATCAATAGTTTGAATTGTCCGATCTGTGAGAAAATCAATAATAACTTGTCGTAATCTATCTGAAGGTAAAACCACCTCTAGTAACCAATCAGCTAACCGAACAGATTGTTCTTCACTGAGTTGAAACTCCAGTAATACCTTATCAAATATTTGGTTAATTTGCGTTTCTAAAAATGTTTCCTGTCGCGCTAAAACCTTCAAAAGACGGGGTAAAGATTCCCCCAGTAAATCACGTAAAATTCCCGCTAAAATCTTAGTGCTGCGAGGGTTTTTATCACCTTTAACTTGATCAACAACCAAACGTAATAACCAGAAAATTCCACTTTGTAGCCGTTCAGTTTCCAGGAGTCTCCGCGCCAGATTTTGCATTTCTTCTGGAGTCAGTAGCGATTTCATAATCGCATTAGCAATATTCTGTCCTAACCGTTCCTGATTACTAGGAATTAAACCAGGAGTAAACGGTACTTTTCGTCCAAAAATATAAACGGCTTTATAGGGACGAAATAACATTTTTATGGCTATGTCGTTGGTGTAATAGCCAATTAATCCACCCAGAACGGGGGGAGATATATATAATAAAATTCTAGACAAATCCACAGGCTTTTGGATTAGGTAATGGGTAATTTGTAATTCGTAATTTGTAATTCGTAATTCGTAATTTGTAATGGATTAGATCAGGGATATTAAAGAAAACATTTATTTTGTTTCTTATATCCTAATTTCAATCACCAATCACCAATCACCTAATTACTACTAATACTCCCATCATACCGTTAGCAATGGGGTAATGTGTGGCATTTATAAAACCGACTTCAATAGCTAACTCTATTTGCTCCTTCCCAGTGGGAAATCGGTCTAAACTAGGGCTAATATAAGCATATTCGTCTTTTAAGCCTAGATTAGTAGCTATGGGAACTACCAGATTATCCAAGTACCACTGTTGCACAGCGCGATACTGTTGATTGTGGGGACGATGAAAGTCTAAAATGGCGGCTTTTGCACCTGGTTTGAGAACACGGTGTATTTCTTGGAGACTACCGGGAATATCTTTAACATTTCTTAATCCATACCCCATCGTGGCTGCATCAAAATAATTATCATCAAAAGGTAAATTTAAGACATCTGCTTCTATCCAAGTAATAGGAGGTTGGGGATGGTAGTTTTTGCAGCGTTCTTGAGCAAAATTCAGTAAATTAGCCGAAAAATCTACTCCATAAACTTGGCCTATCTTCCCTACATGACGTGCTAACCGAAAAGTTAAATCCCCACTACCACAACACAAATCTAAACCAGTATCACCAGGTTTAGCTGCGCTCCATTTGACTGTCATTTCTTTCCAAATGCGGTGTTGTCCCAAGCTTAACTGATCGTTAAGTTGGTCATAAACAGGAGCAATACGATTAAATATAGCGCGGACTTCGTTACTCATTTGTTGAGGGAATAGGGAACATTAAGTTTTTTGGCACTTTTAGGGGTTAGGCGTTGACGGCGAACTTGGTTAGATTGAAAATTGGGTTTATCCATAAATATATTCGTGTTAACTGCTATTTTGTTATATTTTCTATCTGTATGATGTTAAAAATAGTTGCTAAAAACTCAAGTGAGATGCAAATTTCTTTGATACACTAATTCTACAACTATATATCTCACTTATTTTCTTCTGACTACTTTCATGAGTAATAAGTCAAAATACACATAAGAGAAGAAAATAGTTTCCCAACTTTATATTTCTTCACGCTCATCAGACAGTATTAACTTTTTAAGACGCACCCTTTAATTATGACCGAAATACAGCCCAATTTACCAAATCCTGACCAAGAAACAGCTACAGAATTATTAGTCAAGCTGAGACAAAAACAGGGGACTTGGGTGGAATGGGGACAAGCGATCGCCTACCTACAGAAAAACGGTTACAATCCCCAAGACATCTTTGAAGCCACTGGATTTGAACCAATTCAACAAAATCAGGTAATTGTTGGCTCTCAGGTTTATAATTCTCTGGAAAAATCTGGCTCATCATCGGCAACATTGGCATATTATAGCACCAAGAGTAGTGATGTCCTATATGAATTGCGTGGATTAACCCAAGAGGACCGAGCCAGGACTGCCGATTTGACATATCAATACAAACTTGATGCCGATGTAGTCAGGGATATAGCCAAAGCAGTGAAAGACTATTCTTGGTTTCCTACTTTACCCGAAGGTTTTAGTAAACATCCAGGAGATGCGATCGCCTATCAATCCTGGAAATATGCTAAACAAAAATCTGACTTATCCGAGCGATCGCGTTTAATAGCCAAAGGTTTACGCTTTGTTCACTCCGAAACAGCTAGAAAACAACTAGAACAACTGTTAATGGATTTTAGCGTTACGGCTAAAGTAGCGCCGCCGATTTTACCATTTTATCGTTTAGAAATTGATGAAGATTTACCCCGGATTTTACCAGTTGTAGGTGAATTACCATTAACATCACAGGAATTAAAAGCTGTACCATTTATTACCGAAATTCAACCATTTCGCATCGTCAAATTTGCTGGAGAACAAGCTTGGGTAGCCTTACCGGGCTGGAAAGTGCTACTAAATGCCGAAGATCCCGTAGTTGTCATTGCTAATAGCGATATTTTCCCCAACCCCCATCAAAACAAAGTTGAACCGATCATGATCGTCATAGATCGCGCTCAACGAGAATGGGATATTTCCAATTACTTTGTGTTTGAAAACGGCGATAGTATTGACTTTCAATGGTTTGAAACCGCACCAGCAATTCCCCTGTTAGGAAAAATGATTGTTTTGGTTCGTCCTAAGAAAGTATTGGATGAAGAATATACCAAAGATGCGTGGCAGATTGACGAATAATGTAGTTAGCTTTCCCGACAGAAGCCCCCGCTCACTCTTAGGAGCGGGGGATGAATGGGGCGTGAGTTGACGACAGTTCCCTGACTAATGTGCGTAGCACGTTCGTGTAGCGTCTCCCAAAGAGAGAAGGGAACAGGTCGGAAACCAACACTCTCTTAAGCTGTTGTGCATTTAGTTTGTATAATTCTAGCGGGCAAGATGCCCGCACTACAAAGTTCAAGTAAATTATGGTTATCAAATTTAGCTGCGTAACAGCTCATTAAAAAGTTTTAGCTTTATTCAGCAAGCCCTATATAGAGACTACACAAGCCTTTTGTGCGAAAATTAATCCAAGTAATTGGGGAGTTGCAAAAATGGCTTGGGTAGCAGGTGATCAGTTGCAAGGTGGAAAATACACCGTTGAGAAAGAATTAAGAAGGGGACGCTTCGGGATTACTTATTTGGTTAAAAATAAAAATAGCGATCGCCAAATTATCAAAACCTTAGATATTAATTTACTCACATCCCTGAATCAATCAGATCGGGAACGGCTAGAAACGATGTTTTTGCAAGAAGCAGTCAAACTTACGCGCTGTCAGCATCAACATATTGTTAAATTTTCCGAACCTTTTAAAGAAGCAGAGTCTTCCTGTTTGGTAAGAGGGTGTTTGAAAAGTCTAATTTATTACTTGCAAGGGCGACTAGAAGTCGCAGCTACACAGACGAAACCCACCTTCGTGGGTTCAAAAGCCTTGATTTTTCGTTAGTCCACGCAGGTGGACTTTGTTTGTGTAGTA
>NZ_JAQMSE010000098.1:0-11765 GCF_028330045.1 Aphanizomenon sp. CS-733/32 | reverse complement strand
TTTCGCTTATCTATTGACCTCTCCAGGTGGTGTGCATTCTTATTGCTTCTTATTGAGAATAGATTTTGATGACATTTTTGGTGATTTACTGTTTCTCAAATGCCTTTTTTCACTTTGTCTGTTTGTTTTGATGCTCCCTTTGATTTTCATCTCCGTAATTTCCCTCTGTAACATTTTGGGGTGCGGAATGTGGGATAAAAATTAAATCGCCGCCCAGGGTCAACTAGGCGGCGTTAATTTTTTCAATTTTAGAATTGTTAAGAACTGTGAGGAATTCTTTCTATTTCTGCATAACCACTAAAAATCAATCTTTGACCTTCTGTTTCTAAACGATTTAGTCGCATTTTTACCCCATCTAAATCAAAGCGATCTAAATCAACCATATTATCCAAAATTTCTACCAATGCCACGCTTAAAGTCTGGGAAATTTCTCTTTGTGCTTCTGGAACTCCCTCAAGTTCAATCTTCGGTTCTTTGAAAGAAACCCGCCTTCTTCTTTCAATCCCGACACCAATGGTCATACTTAGGGGTATGAGTTCGCCGTTGTTTAAATCGGATTTAGCTACTAGATGCAAGCGATTTTCGGGTAATAGCTTGACCTCAACTTCGGTAAAAGAAATTGGTTCGCCACCAGATATGGCAATCAAGGTGGGTTCAGAAAGGTTAAGCAGGCGTTTTTTCACCAGTTCCGACTCAAAAGCCCGATTAATGCCTTCTTCTGATAGAATCACCTGGGCTACAGCCTGGGTGGGTTGTTTGAGGGTAAGTTTACCACTTAAAACCGAGCCAAAGTCAATGGCGACTGCATCGGTTTCAAAAGACATTTCCTCTACTGCGAAGTCTTTACGAATTACTAAGCCGCGACCGTTCATTTTAAAGCTATCAATGCTGCCTTGCAACAGTTTGCTGGAGGGATAGCAGCGCACAAAGACTTCTACCGACTCGCTTTGGGTAAACAGGTGGCGAATCGTCTGACTGGCGACTGTGTTGAGCATTCGCTCTCCCCAATCGGTGCTTTTGGTATCTGTTAAACCAGTAAGTCCGCCGAACATTAGGTTTTAGTCTCTAGAAGTTCTTTATATTTTTGTAACAAATTGTGAACAATTATGCAAGCGATCCCCTGATTTAATCTACTAATGACTTAGAACAGGATAACTGATGGTTGATTGGTCATTGGTCACTGGTTAAGAACTTTCTTGTATTACCCATTACCCATTACCTATTCCCTATTGCTTTTCGTTGAGTTTGATAAATGTGGATTTGGTCTACTAAACCTTGAATACCAGGAATCTTATAACCGTAAAGTTGAAACCCCTTACCCACAGAATTAGTTAAAACTTTTGAACCCTTGCCTTGATAATAAACGGGAACTGGACGATTAGCATGATTTCCCCAACCATATTTGATGTTGGGATTAGATCCCCAAAAATGACCGGCTTTAATGGAATCAGATTCAGCAGTTAAAGCTTCTGCACCTTTTTCTTTCAGCAGTTCGGAAAAGTTGGGATTTAAAGTGAGATAATGATCATGATCAGCGGTGACAATTAGTAGATTATTTTCCCAACCACCGTTATTTTTAATCCAGTCAATTGTTGTTTTTACAGCTTTATCAAAATCCAACACTGTCCCGATCATATTATCTAAATTATCATCATGGGCAGCCCAATCAATATCACCACCTTCTACCATTAACCAAAATCCATCTTTATCTTTCGATAAAACTGCTAAAGCTGCTTTGGTTAAATCATCAAGTGTGGGATTTTCATTAATTTCTTTCGCAATAAAAGATTTATCGGTTTCTCCCGCAAGTAGAGGCCGAACTGTATCGGGGTTTTTTCCTTGGGAACCAAACAGGGAAAAGATACTTAAACCTGTATTACTGTAATCTCCATTGGCGGTACTTACAGGGAGATTTCCCTCTTGTCCCCTAGCTCCATATAATCCTAACAAGCGATCGCCCTGATTTGGATCTAATCTCGCCGCCGTATTCCCTAACTTCGCAGCCGCATCTTTTCCCCGTTCTAAAAATGTATATTGATAACGGTTTTGATCAGGGTTTTTGCTTAACTCTTTATAGGTCGTTTTCGTGATATATTCAAACTTAGTTGGCGGTTCTACACCCGTAGGCAGAGGTTGACTACTCGCACCCGTGAGAGGATGACCACCACCTAAAATTACCGTTGGTTGATATATGCGAAGCTCCTGCTGGAGAATATTATCTAAAGTTGGATAATCACCATCATATTTATTGCGACGATTTACATTTGCCGCTGCTGCACCAGGTGTAGCATGATCTATAGGCACAGAAGTCACAATCCCCGTAGATTTACTATGTTCAGCCGCAGTCTTAAGAATAGTTTTTAAAGGTTTTTCAAATATATCCACAGAAATAGCATTGTTATAGCTTTTTACTCCCGTGTACAGAGTAGTTGCTGTATTGGCAGAATCAGGATAACTATACTTAATATATTCAGGATCATTACCCGGTGTCCAAGGATTTATTCCCCCGCGTTGGGGATCATAACCCACTAAATTACCTACCGCATTGGAATTAAGATTTTTCTCTCCTCCAGATGGTGTATTTCCGGGATTAAATTGGGGTTGAAACTTAAACCCTGGTAACATCGGACTAGCACCTGTAATCGGATTAGAGTTTGATAACGCAGAGTTACCTGTGCTGAAAACTCCATTACCAGGAGCAATCGTAGTACCATAGGTGGTAGCCAGGGTGTAATTATCTAAGGTTTGAAAACTCAGTCCCTCACCCTGACCAGAAGTGTAATTATATCCTTTAGCCATAGCCCCAGCACGAGCCATTTCCCAACCCATACCATCCCCAATCATCAAAATGACGTTTTTTGGTTGAGTGGCAGATATAGCTGGGCTAGAATAGTTACTCAGAGTAAAGAATATACCCACTACAATGATTAGTGCTGTCGTCAATAAACGACGTTGGATTCGGGATTGGGAACTAGATTTAATTGCCATTGGTAAAATGCCTGTGAGGAAATTGCTTTATGATGAGAGAATATTACAAAATGATCACAAAACTTTAGATTTACTCATCATGGCGAAAATTCAGTTTGCTAGAGGTATTGAAGAAACAGTAATTCCAGACGTTCGGTTAACAAGAGCAATACAAGGTGAAAGTGGTACAGCCACATTTATCTTCATCAATCCTGATATATTGGCGCAAGACGGTACAACCGAACCCACTGGACTGTACTTAATTGACGAAGAAGGGGAAATAGTTATTCGTGAAGTTCAGGGTAAATTTGTCAACGGTAAACCAGAATCTTTAGAAGCAGTTTATGTCATGAAGTCCAATGAAGAATGGGATCGGTTTATGCGGTTCATGAATCGTTATGCTGAAGAAAATGGTCTAGGTTTGAGCAAATCTTAATTAGTCATTAGTCAGTAGTCAGTGGTCAATGGTCATTGGTTATTGGCTAAAACGTAAAATATCTATGGAATTTCAACCACACCCCAATACACAGCAACTTTCTGTAACTTGTGCGGTGATTACAGTTAGTGATAGCCGTTCCGCTAAAACAGATAAAAGTGGTCAATTAATTACAGAACTACTTTTAGCTGATGATCACACAGTGGCATTGTATCAGATTATCAAAGATGAACCTCAAGAAATTCAATCCCAAATGACAGCCTTGGGCGAAGATACTCGTATCCATGCTGTCATTTTTAATGGGGGAACGGGAATTGCTCCTAGGGATACTACTTATGATGCTATAGAAAAGTTATTAGACAAAACTTTACCAGGATTTGGAGCATTATTTCGGTTTTTAAGTTATCAAGAAATTGGTTCTCGCGCTATGGCTTCTCGTGCTGTCGCTGGTGTTTATCAAAACAAAATCACTTTTTCTCTTCCTGGTTCTAGTAATGCTGTGCGGCTGAGTATGAAAAAGTTGATTTTACCAGAATTGGTGCATTTGGTAAAACAGGTAAATTTTGAGAATAGGGAATAGGAAAAACCCTTGACTTGTGAACCAATTTTAATATATAATCCCGTACTGTGTAAATTCAGTTGTCAGTAAGCATTTAAAATTCAACTTAAATTAATGAAACAACTTCAAACAAGACTTACCCTAATTATATTTAGTATTTTCTTTGCAGGGTGGATTATTTGTGGCTTGTCAATCTGGGGACTAGAGTACAATGGTGCTAGGAAAGACATTATCCGTAAGGCTACATTGCTTTTAGATACAGCAGCCGCGGCGAGAGATTACACATCAACTCAAATTCAACCTCAATTTGCTCTGCTGACGGAAGATAAATCATCTCAAAATGTATCAAAGTCAGCGGAGAAAAATCAAGAAGTACCTGATTTTAATAGAGTCACTGTTCCCTCCTATGCTGCTCAACAGATTTTGAATCAACTAGGGAAAAGCAAGGAAAACAAAGGGTATACCTATCGAGAAAGTGCTATTAATCCCACAAACCGCAAAGATCTAGCAGTGGGGTGGGAAGTTGAGATAATTGAATATTTTGCCAAAAATCCTAATATCAAGCAAAAAATAGGTGAGCGACTGGATTTAATAAGCGGTCAAAAAACGCTTTATATGGCCAAACCAATTCAGATTACTAAATCCAGTTGTTTAGTTTGTCATAGTAAACCGGAAAATGCTCCTCCTTCTTTGATCAAAACCTATGGTAGTGAGAATGGTTTTGGCTGGAAACTGAATGAAATTGTCGGAACAAGGATTATTTCAGTCCCCACAGTTGTTCAATATCAGGAGGCTCAGAAGTCTGTTGGGTCCTATTTATTAGCGATCGCCAGCGTGTTCTTGGTAGCATACACGACAGTGCTTCTGATTGTCCAGAAATGGATTACCAAGCCTCTAGATACTATTACTCACCTCCTGGAAGAAATTAGTCTGCATCAGTTAGAGGAGTCTCAACTCCCAGAAGATAAATCCAATTCATTAAACCCACTAAATCGAGCAATTAATCGTCTTTTAATCAGTCTCAATAAAGCCCTAGAAGCACCCGAAAAATAACTTTGCATAGGTTAAATTTGCCAACATAATCAACTGTTTTTTCAATCAGCCTTTGTTCGAGTTATTCGTAGTTGTGGAGTTTATATGAGAAATTTTCTAGCTCTTTTCCAAGTTGCATTCACTGGATGTCTATTATTTGTTTATGTTGTTGTTTTAAACAACCCCCAACAAGTTTTTCCCATAGTCTTATACGGCTTGAAAGTTGCCGTATTGATCAGCATCAGCATAGTTATTGTTAATGCCCTTTCTTTCTTATTAATCAATTTTTGGTTAACTCGTAGAAAAAGAACGCGTCCATCAAGGTTATTGAAATTAATAGTCTCAGGTTTCCTGTACCTGATCTGCATTTTTGTGATTCTGCGTATTCTTGGTCAGGAAACCACAACGTTTTTCACTACTTCTGCCCTATTTACGGCAATTGTTGGGTTTGCAATGCAAGAACCTCTAGGAAATTTCCTGTCTGGCATTTTTCTTCAGATTAACCAACCGTTTCAAATTGGCGATCAGATTCAATTTCAGGGATTAGAAGGAGTTGTGGAATCAATAGATTGGAATTCAACAGATATCCGGCTCAACTCTGGTGAAATTACGTATATTCCTAATGGTGCGATCGCCAAAGAATTGGTCAAGATGATCGCCTCTGGTTCAGTCTATCGAACAGTGGACTTTACAACTTCTGCCAATATTCCGCCGAACCAGGTGATGGATACTGCTTGTAAGGCAGTAATCAACCAACCCCTACCAAATATTAATCTTGACCAACCCGTATTTGTGAGAATGTGGTCCTATGGACTAACGGAAGTGAACTATAAATTGTTTTACTATCCCAAAAACTATAGTGAAGCTGAAAACCATACAGATCCAGAAATTCGCTGTCGGGTTTGGTACGCTCTGAGTCGTACTAGCATGGGAAGTGAGTATCAGTCCACCGAGAATGAACGTCTGTTGCAACTTGTTAGCAACATTGAATTTTTTAGAAATTTAACTGTCAAGGCTCAAAGCCTTCTGGTAGAAAATTCTAAAACACTGCTGTTTGATGCGGAGGAATTACTTGATTATCAAAATCTTTTGTCTCCAGCAATGTTCCTGGTGGTGAGAGGTTGTGTCGCCATAGAACAAAAATTAGTCCCTAATTCAACAACAATTACCTTCAAACCCTTTAGTCGTCAACCTCAAAATCATACCCAGTCTAGCTATGCCCTCAAACCAATAGTAATTGAACAGGTTGCGTCTGAGTTGGCTAAGTACATTGGTCCAGTTGCCTTCTCCCTGACTTACCAAGCGGCTAAAGAAGTATCATCCCTTTATTGGCTCTATGCAAGTTTAGCCGCTGAAATTGAGAACATAGACCAGAGACAGGAATTTCTCCGTCGCCAACCAGATGCTCCGACAGAAAAATTCCTGATCGGAGATTTCTTTGGAGAGATGAATCTTTTTCTAGGAGAACCATTACCACTAGTTAAAATCACCGCAGTTGAAGATACGGAGATTTTTGCCATTACTCCCGTCGCAGTTGCAAACGCCCTTCACCATGACGGAATCTCTATCAATACAATGAGCCGATATATTACTCAATATCACAACAATTACTTAACTGGAACACTACAGGAAGCCCCCTCCCGAATTTTAAATCAGGATGGGATTTCAGAACAAATACAGGAACACTTGAAACCCTACTTTCGCCGGTTACTAGACCCATTGGTGATAGGATATCCAGACAGTTAAAACTGTTCCCTGTCCTCATAGACAACTTTTTCAGCAAACCCTACTTAGGGGCTGCTGAATAAACCTAGAACTGAGATATATCAAGAGTTTGAAGGTAAAGAAGGTGAAAGAAGTTCAAGGAATAAGGGTTGAAATTAGCAAAAACCTATCACTTTACCAGATTTAATACTATTCTTATCTTCTTCTAATTCTTCCTCCTGACTCCTGACTCCTGACTCCTGACTCCTAGCCCTCACAGACAACTTATTCAGCAAACCCCACTTAGCTATTTTGAATATACAGCAAATTCCAGATCCAAGAGGTACAGGATATAACTGTAAAGCCAGTTTTGCTTCGGTAAATTCTGCTGTATCAATGTTCAAATAAATCCTTGAATTGTAATAAATCTAAAGTAACTATTGTTGGTAAAATTTGAAAACATTCTTGGGCAACTTGCCAACGCTCTTCCCGTTGTAACATGGCTGTAAGCTTTTCCCGGACACTTAACAAATAACGGACATCATTAGCTGCATAACTTAATTGTGCAGCAGATAAATTACTAGCATTACCCCAATCAGAACATTGGGAACTTTTGTCTAATTCCACCTTTTCTAATTCTAAAACCACATCTTTTAAACCGTGACGATTTGTATAAGTTCGGGCTAACTTACTAGCAATTTTAGTACAAAAAATGGGTTGGACAATAATATCTAAATTCTGCCGTAAAGTAGCAACATCAAATCTAGCAAAGTGGAAAACCTTGACAATATCAATTGCTTCCATTAAAACTTTCAAATTTGGTGCTACCGTTTGTCCTCTAGCAATCCGAATGGCTGTGACTTGTCCTTTCGGGTTGCAGAGTTGAACTAGACACAAGCGATCGCGCCCAGGTAAAAGTCCCATCGTTTCCGTATCAACAGCGATCGCCGGAGATTTTAAATACTCAGTCAGAATTTCATCACTTAAATCGCGATCGCTAATCTGAAAATCTTGCAATGTCATGAACTTGTCAAATATAAATTATCTTTATTTTGCCAGACAACATCACCCAAAACTTCTTTCTTCTTCCTGACACAACCTCTACCTATTAGCATTCAAAAATATTTGCGTTAAATAGACTTCCCCTTTCTGATTAGTAGCCACACCAACCCCGGTTAAATTATATTTACCCTGAAGATTCTTCAGATGACCAGGACTTTTTAACCAACCAGAAATCGCCTCATTGGCAGGATTGCTATATCCAGTATTATAAGCTACATTTTCTGCCGCACTAGTGTATTTGAGAGGAATCGCCATCACCCGCTGTTCAAATCCTTGATGACTAAAAGGAACTTTACCCATTGCCATATTTTGACTATGAATCCTGGCTTGCTGACTGATTTTTTCGCTTAAATTTAGTTGTTTGAGTCCGCGTTTTGCCCGATATTGATTAATTTGAGTAAAAACCGACTTCTCTAAATTAGTAGTTTGAAATCCAAGATTAGATATTTTGGCTTGACTTGTCACCAGTGATGAAGGCTGATATCCGCCAGTTTGTTTAGCAGAACTATTATCTGGATTCGCAGCAGTCATATAGCCACTAGCGATGACAAGCGTACTTAAAGCGATGCCAAAAGCAGTTTGTCGTAACATAGATTTTTAAGCTAAGTAATGTATGGATTTACTGGATATATACCCTATCTTCTGATTATCAGAATACTTACCAGGATACTATTTGCCCAATATAAACTAAAGGATCATCAAATTTTTACAATTCAAAGCAGTCATATCTCACTCATGACTATAAAACTAATAAATGTTATTTACACTACATTATTAGTCAAAATCATTAGTAATAAATAGTATCCAATGATAGATGTTAGAGAGACAATTTTTATTAATCAATTACTATTGACAAAAACTTGCAGCAGGAGTCACCGAGGAAGAATTAGATCAAAGAAGGAATAGCAGTGGGGGTAAAGCCTGAGCTAAACCCCGACCTTTATCAAGCCGTATCCCTAGTGAATTAAGAACTTAGCCGCCGTTTGCACATCCTTATCACCCCGCCCAGAACAGTTGATAATAATCTTAGGACTACCAGTAAGTTGAGGACAGAGAGTTTCCAGGTAAGCGATCGCATGAGAAGTTTCCAAAGCTGGTATAATCCCCTCCAACTTCGACAACCGTTGGAACGCCTCCAAAGCCTCAGCATCCGTCACACTGTAATATTCCGCCCGGCCGATATCCTTCATATAACTGTGTTCAGGACCAACACCGGGATAATCCAATCCAGCACTAATAGAATGGGGTTCAATCACCTGTCCATCATCATCTTGCAAAAGATAACTCATCGAACCATGTAACACACCAACCTGTCCCTTTGTCAAAGTAGCTGCGTGTTTGCCAGTATCCACACCCTCACCAGCAGCCTCCACCCCAATTAACCGCACAGATGATTCTTTGACAAACTCGTGAAATAGTCCCATTGCATTAGAACCACCACCCACACAAGCCACGAGAATATCAGGTAAACCGCCCCATTTTTCCATAGCTTGAGCGCGAGTTTCCTCACCAATCACCGCATGAAAATCCCGAACCATCATCGGGTAAGGATGGGGACCAGCCACAGAACCCAGGATGTAATGGGTCGTTTCCACATTCGTTACCCAGTCCCGGATGGCTTCAGAAGTGGCATCTTTGAGAGTTCCCGTCCCCGCAGACACCGGACGAACTTCCGCCCCCATCAGTCGCATTCTGAAGACGTTTAAAGATTGGCGTTCCATGTCGTGAACACCCATGTAAATAATACATTCCAAACCAAACCGAGCGCAAACCGTCGCCGTTGCTACACCATGTTGTCCTGCGCCAGTTTCGGCAATAATCCGCCGTTTACCCATGCGTTTGGCTAATAATACCTGACCCAGAGCATTATTAATCTTATGTGCGCCAGTATGATTTAAGTCCTCGCGTTTTAAGTAAATTTGCGCCCCCGTACCATCAGGACGAGCATAATTAGCAGTCAGCCGTTCAGCAAAGTACAAAGGAGTAGCCCGACCGACATAATCCCTCAATAAACCTTGTAATTCAGCTTGAAAAGCCGATTCATGCCGATACTGCTGATATGCTGTTTCTAGTTCAGCTAACGCCGGCATCAGGGTTTCTGGAACATATTTACCACCAAAGCGGCCAAAACGTCCTAGAGTATCAGGAACTGAAGCAGTTTGTGAGAAATTCAAAGCGAGAGGAGTAGTAGTCACGGATTGGGTAAAATAAGAGAACAAAGTTAATTTTAATTCTAGAACAATATTATAGTCCGGGCTTCTAGCCAGTCCCTCCTTCCCAATCTCCACAATTCTCGTTCCCAGTCTCTGACTGGGAATGCTATCCTAGAGGTTCCAGTTATAGTAGAAGCAGAGCCTCTCAATTGTATTCCCACGCAGAGCATGGGAACTAGACAAAATCAAGATTCTTGTGTCTCCTTTTGTAAAGCCTGAATTTGCTGAAGAGATAATTCCGTAACTTCAGCAATTTGTTCTAAACATAATTATTAGAAAATTCTCGTAATAGATTAAAAGTTTTTTGTGAGAACATATAATTTTGTGTTTCTTCAATTGCCATGCTTTTGTACTACTTAACTATGGTTATTTCTATTCAGTATATCACTTGTAACAAAGAATTAATGAACCACGAAGGCACGAAGAACACGAAGGAAGAGAAAGAAGAAGAAGAGTTAAGAGGAGAGAATGATGCATTTAATGCCTTCTTTGAGAACGGGGACGTTAAAATTGATGAGAAGACCAAGAGGACAATTAGTCATTTTTAAATAAGAAATAACTTGCGCTTCATGAATAGGGGCTAACTTTTCCACCGCTTTCAATTCAACAACTAGGGAATCACCAACCAAAAAATCCAATTCCCCCTCACCAATGGGATAACCTTTGTATTTTACTGCTACTAAATGTTTAGGTTTATGAGGTATTCCCCGCAAACGAAACTCCAAACCCAACGCCTCTTGATATACCCTCTCCAAAAACCCCGCACCCAACATCCTATGCACCTCAATTGACGCACCAATCACAGCATAAGCCAACCTCTCCACATCATCACCCAACCTCCTCATCCTTCCTTCTTCCTCTTCCTTCGTGAACTTCGCTCCTTCGTGGTTCATTTTCTCTTACCTTCTTATCCTCTATCATGTAGCAATTATATATTTAATTACCCCCGCTTAGGCTAAAATTGTTTACAATGAAAATCTATTTTTTCTGCATTAAATATTATGGCTAATCCCAAATCTGATAAAAAGGTTATCTACCAAGAATTTGGTAACGGTAGTTCACCCGCACTGGAACGCGCTGTAGAACGGGGAATCCAAGATTTACCCCCCAATCAGCAAAATGTGCGAATCCAAGCTACTCGCGCGGGAAGAAAGGGGAAAACTGTCACGGTGATTACTGGTTTTCAAGCCACACCGGAAACTTTAGCTACTTTATTAAAACAGTTAAAAGCCCAATGCGGTACAGGTGGAACGGTGAAAGATCATGAAATTGAGGTTCAGGGAGACCACAAACAGAAGATTTTAGAGATTTTGGTGAAGTTGGGTTATAAAGCTAAAATCAGCGGTGGTTAAAAGGTGTGGTTTACCAAATTTTTCAGGAATCGTCACCAGATTAGGTGATGTTAACTCTAGAAACATTGAACATCTACAGGAGAATAACATGGATATGGATCTAGTCAGAATTATAGTTGCGATTTTTCTTCCACCTTTAGGAGTATTTTTACAGGTCGGTTTTGGTAAGGATTTTTGGATTAATTTGCTTTTGACTATCTTTGGTTTTTATATTTTGGGTATTGTTCACGCAGTGTGGATAATTGCGAAGAAATAATCATGTCATTCAGTAGGGTGTGTTAGCAGTAACGCACCGTTCCCAATTACAGCAGTTTGTGATCAAGTCCAGTACAAAAATAGCTATCTAAATAGGGTCAAAAAACAATCCACAATGATTAAACCAATTGAGAGCATTTTCATCAGTAATAGCATTAACCGCCATAGTAATTGCCTCATCAAGT
>NZ_JAQMSE010000097.1:0-2886 GCF_028330045.1 Aphanizomenon sp. CS-733/32 | reverse complement strand
GTTTCACTTTATCACACCATTTCGCTTTTAATGCTATTTATTCTCATTAAGCATCTTAATTTTTGAATTGACTTTAGTTATTATGTACTACTTTAAGGGCTTTTTTGATCTGTGACAGTTTGGGGTGCGGAATGTGGGTTATTATCTATAATCAATACCCAATCATCGCGGTTAATGATTATAGTAGCAGCACTCTGGGCATTAACAACATCCCTTGACAAAATAGGAGCTAAAAATTCGTCTCCTTTGGTATTTTCGGCTGCTTTGTATTTTTGTACAGCATTGATGATGTTACCGATAGTTTTGGTTTTCTCGCCCAATTGGGTTCTTCAACTAAGAACAAATTTCTCTAAATTGGTTTTATTGGGAAGTTTGAAAGCAGTAGATATGTGGTGTCATGTAACTGCTGTAGGGTTAACCGTAGCAGCTAATTCTGTTGCTGTCAGACAAACTAGCCTATTGATGGGTGTAGGATTCGGTTATCTGATATTTAAGGAAAAAAACATCAAAACAAGGTTTTTCGGTAGTGCAATTATGGTGTTAGGAATTTGTTTATTAACTTTCTCCTAATCTGTATCTTGTGGATTTAAAGCGATCGCTCTTGTTCAAGAGGGTGATGTGCCTAGCTCACCGAAGGAATCATATTTGAACCTACATTTCCATTTCACAAATATGGATATATTATCCACAAACCAAATTTTACAGATAACCTAAAAAAATTAATTGGAATGGCTTTTGAGTATCTTTTAGAAAGTAATAAAAATGCAAAAACTGGAAATACAATAGATCCAAAACCTACTAATGACTTATTTTGTTTGAATTGTGGTAGTACCAGCGTAAATCTTCACCCAAAACAAGGGGCAAAAAAATACACAGCAGACTGTAGAACTTGTCGACATCAAACACACATAAACTATTGCTGGAAGTGTCATACACAACTATTTAAACATGGCTATTATTGGGACTATCATAAAACATCTGTTTGGAGTAGCTTTGATATTCATTGTCCCAATTGCGGTATGGCATTTGCAGATAAACCGTGAAATTTGCAGATGAACTGATTTTTGACATCTGACGCACCGTAGTAATGGCTGTGTTCTAAGCTACAGAAAAATTTGCAAATTGCCGATATTCAGGACGAATAAACCCTGATATATAACCCTGAAAAATGCTATAATATAAACTAATCCCAAGCTATGTATGAAATATGAAAATAATTCTAGATAACTTAGAACCCAACCTCGTCGAAAATCTCAGATATCAAGCAGAACAACATGGACGGACTCTAGAGACTGAGTTAAAACTAATTTTAACACAAGCTGTTACCAAAAATCTCCAAGAAAACTTTCAGGAACAAACATTAATTCCTCTAGAAATATTAGCAGCGCAGGTAAAAGAGTCCTTGGATAATACAGGATATAATTCCCATGAACAAATTATTGATTTAATTCAAGATGTAAAAAGAGAAATGGCTGAAGAACATTTATTAAAAGCACAGCATGACAATGAGTTATGATATCCCTCAACGTCTATTTTTAGATACTAATATTTATTTATATTATTGGTGTGGCTAATGAGAATAGTTATGAAAGAAAAATATTAGAATTAGTTGGTTTTTTACAACCTTCTTCTGTAGAAATTATCGTTTCAGAAGAATTATTAGATCAAATTTTACGAGTATCTAAGCGTTTATATAATAAAGATTGGGGTAGTCAAATTGTTGCTCGAATTTGGCAGCAGTTAAAAGTTATTTATGTTAATTTCACTTCTGAGGAATGGCTAAAAATAGAAGAGTTAGGATTAATTCCTCGTGAAGATATTGGGGTTTATTTAACTGCTAGTAAGGGTGAAACTCAGTGTTTTGTTTCTGCTAATTATAAACTAATTCGTTGTTTAGTCAAAGAAACAAAAGAATTTGAATGTTTAACTCCTCAAGAATTTGTGAATAAGTATTTGTCATAATTTCTCCCAAAACTTCTGATTTTATTTCACAGTTTGTTTTAAGCCACAGAAAAATCACTAAACTGCCGATATTCAGGACGAATAAACCCTAAAATAATATCATCCTTTCCTACTCCTGATTCCAATAATTCCCCAGTTATCCCCCTTTCTGTACCATCCCATTCAATGCAGATTTTCCCATCAATAATTCGCAAATGAAACACCACTGCATGAACTCTACCTGTTCTATCCCAACCCGTATCCATTAACAAATAATTATCAGATTCTTGATCACAAATACATAAAGCCTCAATTTTTCCATGACTAGGTTTATATTGAGCGTGTTTTTTGACAACACTAACTATAATTTCTCTGTATTTATTTAACTTATCCATTGTAAAATTACCTCCTGAATCGGATCAAAAATAATGTAATTAATCTGCTGTTGATCACTTAAAATATCTTGAATAGCGGGTTTAAGAAAAAAGTCTTGATAAGCAGCTTCAGGAATTGCTAAATATAATTTACGTTCGGGATTGATTCTTTTAATTAAACTAACATAAATATTATATTGTCCTAATGTTTTTTCTAATTCTGTAATTAAAGAAGGGCTATTAATTAAAAACTTTTATTTCAATTACAATCTTTTGCTGCATCTTCTGGGCAGCAAATAATTTTTCTGCTCCTAAATCAGCATATAAACGCAAGCCTTTGTATTCTAGTATAAAGGGGTCATCGGTAATTACCCATCCATCTTTGGTTAGAGCATTTTTAACTTGATTGTGATATAAATCGTACTGTGGCATTAGTGACGTACTCCACACACTCCCTTTCAGGTGAGTGTGGGCTTCTCAGTGACTCCTCTATGAGGACATTAACTGAGCTTTAAGACCGTGCGCCCCACGGTTCTTTGGTTTTGAGATTTGTTTTTTGTTTTGTAGGCTG
>NZ_JAQMSE010000003.1:0-17079 GCF_028330045.1 Aphanizomenon sp. CS-733/32 | reverse complement strand
TCCAAATGTGGTTTTAGTGTGTCTCGTAATAAGTTAATCTGGTTCATAGGGGTTTCTTTGATTGTGTGGTAACTTTCTATGAAACCCTTTCTCTGTTTCCTTTGCAAGCTTTTTCTCTATTTTTTGTCCTGTACAGAGAAAATAATAACTTTCATAAACCAAATTAATGTGGTGTATTATTCCCAAGTTTGTATTTCTGAGCCTAGCTGTCCGATTCATTTAGTTGGCAAAACAGGACAAGCTGTAGAGATTTCTATTCATACTCCCAGTCCATATATCTGTGCCAACTGCGAACAGATATTACCTGATTGGAAACAGCAACAGTTTTTGTGGGTGGTGGTTGTCTTGCAGCAATCAAAATATCCTTTAGAGGAAATGACTATAGAAACAGAACAAGAAAAAGAGAAACTGCGAGAAAAATTTATGCGTTTTGGTTGCGATGTGGCATTTAATTTGCGCGATCGCGGATATTTAACAGACCTGATAGATCCCCGTACAGGTTATCCATTACTATCTCATTCTGGCTTAGTTCCCCATGATGATACAGCAGTGGCACAAGCCTTACTCAAGTATCCCGCCATTCAAAATAAATGCCATGTCCTTGTCCATCCTCAATGGGGAACTGCTGTTTATCCCAGTGTCATGCTTTCAGAAGCACCTCCAGAAATAATTGAGTCAGTCACGAAAGCGATCGCACCCATGCACGGATGGATAGAGGGGTAGAGAAGCAGAGGGGGCAGGGGGCAGGGGAGAGGAATTTTACTGATGACAACTGACAACTGACAAAATAAATGTGTAGGCTAGAATTACAAAGCTTTTAGTTAGCAACAAGTCAGAGGATGGGAGTATGGATAGTAACAATTGGTTGCAACAGTTAATGATGTTGGGTATTGGCACAACTTCTTTAGTTGCAGACAAACTCAAGGAAGTGAGTGATGAACTGGTAAAAGATGGTAAACTCAATCCTGAGCAAGCAAAGGCAGTCATGGATGATCTTGTCCATCAGTTACAGTCAGAACAAGGCAACTGGGACGAGCAAATGCAGCGACAAATGCGAAACATGATGCAGGATTTGGGAGTCGCCCGTCAGTCAGAAGTAGACGAATTACGGGGGAGAATAGACCGTTTAGAGCGTCAAGTCAGAGATTTAGAAAATAAGCTATGGCGCTAAAAGGTCATTTCTGATTTAAACTAATTTGTGTTCTGTCAGTCATCTGAATCATCGGTAATTAAAAGAGAGAGGGTTGATTTTGAAAGGAATTTTCCTCAGCGTGGTGTTAATGCTGGTATGTGTTGGCGTTTTAGTATTTACCCAAATTAGCGGTCAAAAAGATGCGGCGATTGGTAATTCATCCCCAGCACAACCAACCACCACTGTCACGCTAGAAAACAATACGCCAATAAAGAGCAATACTATGTCTGAAGCAAATGCTGTTACTACCGCCTCTGGATTAAAATATATTGAACTACAAGAAGGAACAGGCGCAACTCCCCAAGCTGGACAAATCGTTGAGGTTCACTACACCGGGACATTGGAAAATGGAACTAAATTTGATAGTTCGCGCGATCGCAATCAAACCTTCAAGTTTAAAATTGGCACAGGACAAGTAATTAAAGGTTGGGACGAAGGAGTAATCTCCATGAAAGTAGGTGGCCGTCGTCAACTAATTATTCCCTCAGAATTAGGTTATGGTGCCCGTGGTGCTGGTGGCGTTATTCCTCCCAACTCTACTTTAATTTTTGACGTAGAACTGATCAGCGCTCAATAGTAATGGGGAATTGGGGTGAGGTTATTGGGAAAATCAGAAATTTTCAGTTATTGCAATTGTCAAAAAATATCACCAAGGAAAATTAATTCTCAAAAGAAAAAAGATGAATACTTCTTATTCGAGCGAATCGTATTCCTTTAACTTTGACTTTCTTGCACCTCACCCCAATCAAGATGCTGATTTACTTCAACAGTTATCTTTTATCCCTGGGTTGAAAGAAATTCTCATGTTACGTCAAGTCCACGCCCTAGAACACGCCACCGTCTGGTTACTAGGGGAAAATAAATATTCCTCTTTATCATCAGGAACAACCACCAGTATCCAATTAGATGATGAATTATTAGGTGGTTTGTCTACTGAACAGGGATTTTTTCTCTATGGTGATGTGAATATTCATGATTTGCGTCGGGCGGTAACATTAGCTAAACATCGTCTTACCGCTGGAGAATGGGATTTAGCTGTACATCCCCGCTGTGGCACAAATGTATCTGTAGCCATGTTATTAACAGCAGGACTAGCAGTAACAATTCCTTTTTTACTCCCATTTCGACCAATTGAACAACTAATCGGTTTTGGTTTAGCCGCCACGGCCGCAGCGGAAATTGCACCAGATTTAGGAATGCTCACCCAGCGTTATCTTACCACCTCTATCCCCTTTAATTTAGCTATTGAAAATATTACCATCACCCGTGATTTTTGGGGCAAAGAAAGTCATTTTATCAAAGTATATTGGGAAAATTAGGAATCCGTAGGGGCGCAGGGCCTGCGCCCTGATTCATTCACCACTCACACCCTGATTTATAAACTTCAAAATTAGATATTTAGGACGATGAGAAAACTGTATTTTTTAGTTCCCGGAACAAATGGTAAATTTGCTTGTGGTGGTCTTTGGGCAGAATTGAAAACAGTTGCTTTAGCTCAACAAATTTGTGATGCTGAAGTAGTTACCTATCGTCAGCGAGAATCAGATAAATTATTTTTAGATGATTTATTACAAAGAAATAACTTAGATTTAGATAACATAATTTTTGTAATTAGTTGGGGATTCGATGTTGGTAAACTAGCGACTGAATTGCAAAAATATCATGTAATTTATCACGCTCACAGTGCAGGTTATAAAATTAATTTACCAGCTAGTATTCCCATAATTACAGTAAGTAGAAATACTTTAGGTTATTGGGGACAACAAGCCCCAAATTCTCTCATTTATTATTTACCTAATCAAATTAGTGATGAATTTACTAATTTACATCAACATCGAGATATTGATGTTTTAGTGCAAACCCGGAAATCTTCAGAATATTTAATTAAAACCTTAATTCCGGCTTTAGAAAAAAAATGTCAAGTATTGGTTATTGATAGTTATGTAGAAAATTTACCAGCTTTATTTAATCGGACTAAAGTTTATCTTTATGATTCGGCAGAATATTGGAAATTACAAGGAGTTAGCGAAGGATTTGGCTTACAACCAATGGAAGCATTAGCTTGTGGCTGTCAAGTCTTTTCTAGTGTCAATGGGGGATTATCGGATTATTTAGATCCGGGCTTTAATGCTTATAAAATCGCTGGTTATGCTTTAGAATATGATGTTGCCAAGATTTTGCAGGTTTTAGAAGCATCATCAGCATTGACTTTATCAGAAACGGTGTTAGCAGAATACAGAACTGAGGATATTATTCACCGTTTAGGAGTAATTTTAGCAGAAATAAATAACTTCTTTGATCATAAAGATAACTATGTAACTAAAATCCCCGATTTTACAAAAATCCGGTTAGCACAATTATTTACACAGAGAATCTTTGCTAAAATCAAGAAGAAATATTTACAGGGTAATTAGGGAGTCTCATGGATAGACGATTATTGGTGACTGGGGGTGCTGGGTTTATTGGGGCGAATTTCGTCCATCATTGGTGTCAGGCTTATCCAAATGATAGAATCGTGGTACTGGATGCTCTGACCTACGCTGGAAATCGCCATAATTTAGCCTCTGTTGAAGCCAAAGAGAATTTCCGATTTGTGCAGGGAGACATAAGCGATCGCTCTTTAGTTGATAAACTACTTTTAGAGGAAAATATAAATACCATAGCTCATTTTGCCGCCGAATCTCACGTTGATCGTTCCATCACCGGACCCGCTGCATTTGTCCAAACTAACGTAGTCGGAACTTTTACTTTATTAGAAGCTTTCCGTCAATATTGGCAAGCAAAAAACCAACCTAGTAATTACCGATTTCTTCACGTTTCTACCGATGAAGTTTATGGTAGTCTCACCCCAGATGAACCCGCATTCTCAGAAACTACAGCCTATAGTCCCAATAGTCCTTATTCCGCTTCCAAGGCTGGAAGTGACCATCTAGTTCGGGCTTATTATCATACTTATAAACTACCGACAATTATCACTAATTGCTCTAATAATTATGGTGCTTTTCAATTTCCTGAAAAGCTAATTCCTTTGATGTGTATTAATATTTTAACTGGTAAAGAATTACCTGTTTATGGTGATGGCAAAAATGTCCGCGACTGGTTATATGTAGTTGATCACTGTCGGGCGTTAGATGTGGTAATCCATCAAGGAAAACCCGGAGAAAATTACAACATTGGTGGCAATAACGAGGTTGAAAATATCAGTCTGGTACAAACTTTATGTGCAATTATGAATGAATTAGCACCAGATTTACCAGTATATCCAGCGGAAAAATTAATTACTTTTGTGAAGGATAGACCTGGACATGATCGAAGATATGCCATTAATGCCAATAAGCTAAAAACAGAATTTGGTTGGACTCCATCTGTAACAATCACTGAAGGTTTACGTTTCACTATAGAATGGTATCTCGGTAATAGTGATTGGTGGAAACCCTTACTATAATCAATCCGTAATTATCAATTACTACCCAATCTTTAATCCCTCTGCATAATGAATGGGAAATTTAGATTGGAGTAAATTTCTGACAGCTAGTTCTAAATCATTTTCTTTGAGCAAAGATTCTCCGATGATTACTGTTTGTACACCACATTCAGCCACAAACGATAAATCATCGGGGGTTTCTATCCCTGATTCACTAATGACTAAAATTCCCAGATTTTGAAGTTGCGATCGCCTAACTGCCAATAATTCCTGAGTGGTGTTAATATTAATGCTAAAATCACCTAAACTCTGGTTATTAATGGAAACTATCCTCACATCTTCTAAGGCCAGAACTCTATCCAAATCATTTAAGTTATGAACTTGGATGACAGCATTCATCCCTAAGTAATGAATCACTCGTAAAAAGTTTTGTAATTGCTTATCTGTCAGAATCGCAGCAATTAATGATATTGCATCTGCACCAGCCGAACGGGCTAAATAAATTTGGCAAGGATCAATGATAAAATCTTTGCAAAGTAGAGGTATTCCTACCCGATATCTGATAGCACGGAGATGATCAAAACCACCATGAAAAAACTTTTGATCGGTAAAAACAGATACACAAGATGCTCCTCCTCGTTTATAGGCTTGAGCAATAGTAACTGGGTCAAAATCTGGTCTAATTACACTATGATAAAGTGATGCTTTTTTCACTTCTGCAATTAAACTAGGTTTATAAATACTCAACTGCAAAGCCGTAAAAAAGTCCCGCACAGTAGGAGCAGCACTTAATTGACGTTGCAAGGAAGCCCAGGACATATCTTGTTGCATTTGTGCAACTTCTAGTTTTTTCTGCCACACAATTTCTTTAATAATTGTTTGCATTTGATGATGATAAATTGTGGTTTGGTAGCTCATAAATTCTGCATAATAATCATATTTTTGTTGATGAATCTTCACCTTACCTTTTTGTTTTTCAGAAAAAATTTCCACAAACTCAGATTTAAAAACGCAACTACTTTAATTTTCCATCGAATCTGTCAACTTTTCTCACAGATAGTTAATTTTGCTGAGAATTACCAAGTAAGCAGTTAGTTTTAAGTAATCTGATATAAGTACGATAGGGTATATAGTCCATAGGATTATAACCAGCAAATTGCAAAACTAGAACACAAGCCCAAGAATATTTGCCCGCGATAATTGCTTTGATTATTTGTTCTATTTGTTCGGTCTTAATTTTTTTGTTAACAGACGAATGATAATCGCTAAAATTTTGACTCATAACATGCACTCCTGTTGAAAATACGAATCATTTCATGGGTTTGAGAATTTTTCATGTCTCTTTTTTAAGACTACCTAAAGTTATCCTCTCAATACATGAATTATTTTTTGATTAACTTGATAAATTTTTCGCTCTTATTTTTTTACCTCTAATTAACTGTCAAAATAGTGAATTTATAAGTGTAAATTTAGCAAGCAATAATTATATAGTATTTTTTGGTTTTCTAGGTTAATTTTTTTGTTTAATCAAATTAAAAATTGTTTCATGCTAACCTACTTATGTTCCTTCTTAACTTTTATCTGTTCCAGATTTCCTGATTTTGCCGTTTAGGGATTCTTGCTGATAGTTAGGACTTGCTAAATCAACCTAAAACCTATATAAATCAGTTGCAGAGAATTAAGTCTGAATACCATCAAACTTCTAACTCCCCCTCAAGTGCGCTGAGTGGCTGCTGATAGCCCTCACTGGCAACTTTTATGGCTTACCCCACGCTATAAGCCCCAGTTATATATAAATTCAATCAGTCATTTATCTATCCTGGGGAGGATGTTAAATTATTAGCAGCTAATTTGATGTAAAAAGATATGCCTGAAGATAGATGACCTTGTATCTTCTTTCATAGTTGAATGCAAAAGAGACTAAATTTAGTGAAATCAGGTAAATAACTCACAATTTACCTATTTATCAAATCTCATCATGCCAAAGTTTATATGGATATTAACTGACAATGTGTCAATCCTATGTTGGTAAGCTCAATTTTCAGGGTGACTCAAGTGAAAAGTAATAAAAACAACCGTTACTTTTTTCATGCAACTAAGTTGAAACTATTTACTTTTTATTGATAAAATCAGATTTATTCAAACTTGAATAAGGTTTGCTGATGGCGTGGCGTAAGCTATAAAATTTGTCTGTGAAGCCAGGTAATTCTTAACTGGGAACATTTTCAGCTATTTGGATATCCTCAACTTTCCAAATTCGACCAGGAAAAATGCACCTATTTTGAGACTCCACCAGCCAAAACCTTGCACTTTTTGACAATCAAAAAATCTGAAACCCTTATCTGTTATTCTTCCTAATCTTATTCAGCCAGTCCTAAATATGAAGCCGCTACAGATGAATTGCCCATTGAGCAAATAGCAATGAGCAAGATTTTATTAACTCTTTACTCTAATTATGTGTTTCCTTTTCCCCTGGGTTATATCCAAATTTGTCCGTAAATCAGTGCAAAGTTAATTAATAGCTAAAAATAACAAAATCTAGTGATTGGAATAATTATGTACGAAACAAAAAAGATTATCGTTATTGATAATAATCTTGTCAACCGCGATTTTATTTTAGACTATCTTCACTCTCAAGGCTATAATGCTATAGGTGCAGAAAATGGTATAACTGGACTGCAATTAACCAGGAAATATTTACCTGATTTGGTAATTTGTGACCTACTAATGCCAGACATGGATGGTTATAGCATATTAAGTCATCTACGGGAAGATTTATTAACAGCAATTACTCCTTTTATTTTTTTGACTGCTATTAATACCAAGGCATCTTTGCGAAAAGCAATGGAATTAGGAGCAGATGATTATTTAACTAAACCTGTAACAACGGATGAGTTATTGCGAGCCATTAATATTAGATTACAAAAACAAGATATTTTTAGATATTGGTATGCAACAAACCTCAACCAATTAACATCAACAGAATTACCTAATACATCAGCAAATTCTTCGTCAATTTTTCCAGATATTCCCCATTTGAAAAGAATTTTCGATTATATTGAAGCTAACTATCAAGAGGGAATTACTTCATCTGATGTCGCCGAAGCTGTAGGTTATTCTTCTGCATATTTAACTAACCAAGTTGGTAAACAAACAGGAAAGCCAATAAATGTTTGGATTGTGAAACGGCGCATGGTAGCAGCCCTGTCTTTATTGGAAAATACTAACCAGACAATTGAGGAAATTGCTGTGAAAATAGGCTATCAAAATGCTCCTCATTTTTCTCGACAGTTTCGCCAACATTATGGTTTATCTCCCGCAAATTGGCGGAAAAAACATCAGTTAAATCCAGATTCAACAAAGACTAAGTTGCAATTTAGGCAAAATCGCTCAGGATTAGTCAACTCTGTACCCGCAGGGAGGAATTAAGTCAACGTGAGTTCGGAGTTTCTCCTTCGGAGACGCTGCGCGAACGGAGTTATGATTTTTTCAACGAGAGAATAAGGGCTTGAGACTCCTACGTGGGGTGAGTTTTCCACAAATTATCGTTATGTCGAACTCACGTTAAGTCAGGAGTAGGGGCGCAGGGCTTGCGCCCAATTAAAACTCAGAAAAAATCACCCCTGTTCCCTTGTCATAACGACAATTTTTAATGTCCACCTACTTAGATAAAACTAACTACTTTTAGAATTGCTTAATTGCTGGATCAAAAGTTGAATTGATAAAGCGAATAAACCTAATGCAACTAACCCAAATATTCCCGCTCCCAAGGCTACTATACCTACAACTAGGGTACGCACGGCAGAAGCAATGTTGATCACAGTTTGGTTATCAGAATGGGTGGGTTTATTGGCAAAAGTAGTGGCGATCGCTATCATTAAAGAATAAGTAGCAAATGCAAATCCTCCCGATATTACAGACCCAGTTATACAGCGTAAAGGAGTTGCTTGGACTTGATTAGAACTATCTACTGAAGGCGTTTCTGGCGGTTGATTCATAGCAAAGTAATAAATTAAGTAGGTTGGCGTTGAAAATTGTCGTTATAGCAAGGCAAGAGGCAACAGGTAAGAGTAAAGAAATTTTCCGCAATTTTACGTTTCTTGACACAGTTTGGTTTTATTGTGTTCACCTACTTAGGCAATTTTTAGGCTATTTTATTGGGCAATTTTAATTCCATGTTTAATGGTATGGGTCACAAACAATTCCAAATCCTCATCAGGAATCGCCTCACGTATCCCCTGCTTAACCATTTCTCCTTGATTTGGAGACTCGACAATAGCAAACACAGAAGGACCAGAACCCGACATCATTGTTCCTAAAACCCCCGGTTGACTAGCGAATAATTCCCGCAGTTGCCATACTTGAGGATAAGCTGGTAAAACAACCTTCTCCAAATCATTATGTAGTTTTTGGGCAATGTTTTCTGTATTCTTATTCAAGATAGCTTTCACCATATCTTCTGAATGAAAAGCACTAGCACGAGCCGCCAAACCTTCCCAATCTTGAATATAATTAACTCCAAATTGTTGCCGATAGGTTTTATATGCCCAAGGTGTAGAAACTTCCAAACTGCGATATTTAGCCAAGACTATATGTAAATTATCCAAACTTTGCAAAGGAGAAAGTTGTTCACCTCTACCCGTCGCAATTGCCGTTCCTCCGCCAATACAAAATGGCACATCTGAACCCAAACCAGCACCCAATTCTTCTAATTCTGATTGAGTTAATCCCAAATTCCAAAGTAAATCCATTCCTACTAACACTGCTGCCGCATTACTAGAACCTCCCGCTAAACCAGCGGCCACAGGAATATGTTTTTTGATAGTAATATCCACACCACCAAAATTACTAAAAGCTTTGGGAAACTCCCTAGCCATTAATGCCGCCGCTTTATAAACTAAATTACTTTGATCTATAGGTACTTGGGGATGATCACAATAAACGCGAATATTTTCAGTGCTAGACGCATGGATATCAATTTGATCGGATAAATCTATACTTTGGAGTATCATTGCTAATTCATGATAGCCGTCAGGACGACTGCCGATAATTTCCAAATACAAATTGATTTTAGCAGGTGCAATTAAACTGTAAGAACGCATAGGGAATAGGGAATAGGGAATAGGGAATAGGGAATAAATTTCATTCTCTATTCTTCAATTTCTTCCTCCTGACTCGGTGACTCCTGACTCCCGACTGCTGCTATAGTATTTACCAGTGATACCCATTGGGCAACACCGAGGTCTTCAGCCCGAACTTGAGGATTTATTCCTAATTGTTCCAGTAATTGAGTCAAGTTGTCTCGTTCAATTACTGATTGTAAATTATTTCTTAACATTTTTCGCTTTGACCCAAATCCCAATTTCACCAGAGTTTCTAACTTTTTGGGGTCATGAGCCGGAATTTCTATCTGTTTAGGACTCAACCGCACCACAGCCGAATCTACCTTGGGTGGAGGCACAAATGCCGCCGCAGGAACTGTACAAATTAACTCACAATCTGCCAAATATTGCACCCGCACCGACAACGCCCCAAAAGTTCTCGAACCGGGTTTAGCATATAATCTTTCAGCTACTTCTTTCTGTATTAACAAAACAATCGTATCAAAAGGCTTTGGATTAGGATGAGAAATCGTCCCCAGTAACTTTTCAATAATTGGACCAGTAATATTATAAGGAATGTTAGCAACAACTTTATTCTGCTTCTGAAAATTAGTAAATGTTGTTAATTGCGATGGTAAATCAAGGGTGAGAAAATCTCCCTGTAGCAAGAGAAAATTTTCTTTTTCCCCCAACTGTTTAGCCAGTAACTTACACAAATCTCGGTCAATTTCTACGGCTAATAGAGATTTCACCAGCGGTAATAACCGACGAGTGAGAATTCCTGTACCCGGACCAATTTCTAAAACTTTATCAGTTTCGTGACAATTAGCCGCTTGGACAATTGCGTTCAGAGCTTTATCACTTTTTAACCAATGTTGAGCAAACTGTTTACGGGGTTGAATCATTTTGTTGCCATTAAAATTAAACGAGGGGATAAACAAATTTGTAAAGGCAATCCCAAAAGTAATTCTAAATCATTTTGAGCATCATCTAAATTCATTTCTCCTCGACGTACCCGCTTCCATAAAATATGGCCAATTTCTGGAAAAAAGAAATCAGGAACTAATAATTGGTAATTTGGTTCTAAGAGTAGTAAGTAGAACGCCCAAATCAGTACCCACAATCCAGCGCTTGTATCATCATATAAATCAAAAGGCGAAATCCCCGTTAACATCCCAAAGCCACCCTTACCTAGAGGATAAAGGGGAAGATAGCGCTCTTTAAGTAAAATTAACTTACCACACTTAAGACAAAATTGCGCATCATCAGGATTTTGCGGGTACAAACAGTTAGTACAAAAACTCATCACATAGTAGTTATTTTTCAGAACTACTTGTATATTAAGTCTTCATTTGACCTCCGCCGATTTATTTTTCCTCAGCATTATAAGTATAAAATTGATTTAATGCCCCCACCGTTTCCAATTTGTACCCTGCTATCCAAGCATCCAGTTTGATTTGCGTCCGGTAAATACTAAAGATTATATAATCTTGTCGGTTAGTAGTAGTAGTAATCAGTTCCTTAATATGTGGCGTAGCAGAATTAAGCAACTGTTCACAATTAACTTTAATTAACTTTTCCAAAAAGCTTGGTGTTTTTTTACATACATCAGTTTCCAAGTATGTTGTCAGCTTTTGGACTGCATACTTTTCATACTCCTCCTGATTAGGGTTAGTTTTCGCCATAATTACCCCTAGAACAGTAACGCCCACCGCTCCTACGCATATTATCATAGTTAAAGGTTTCATTTCTAGCCTGACCTGGTGTAGTGGTTAATCTTTTAAAGACTACCAAGAAAAGTATCTAATTTCTGGCAAAAAAACTTGATCATTTTTCTCAGGTCATGCTAAACTTATAGAAGCAAATTAAATGGCGAGCGTAGCCAAGTGGTTAAGGCAGTGGTTTGTGGTACCACCATCCGCGGGTTCGAATCCCGTCGTTCGCCCTCCTATAGTATGTACTAATGCTTCCACTTACTAATATTGGTACTAAAAATACCATGGGGGCAACCACAGCAGGATTGCCCATAGTATTAATGAATCAATTTTCTAGAGTTAATGACTAGTACCGCAGGGCGGAAGTCAAAAGTCAAAAGTCAAAAGTCAAAACGAAGACAGTATAGGCTTTTTAACGATTTAGAATGGTTGGTTTATTTACGCCGTGTTGTACTAGTATGTTGAGAATTTTTCCTGAAAAATATTCTCACTCCAGTCAGCTTTTAACTTGTAAACGCCAGTGGATTCTTTGTAGCCGTAACCAGCGCATCCAAATTTTCGCTGGTTGGTCAAAAAACGTGAAAATATCGCCAAAACCAAAGTTAGTTTTTTGATGGTGTAACCAATGCTGTTCCGGCGTAGTAATAAATAGAAATTTACACAAAACAGTCACGGGTTGAGATGTTTGCCACCCTAAGGCTATGACGTGTCTCCACCATACATGAAACTGACCAAACAATAAACCGCAAATTACGCCAATAGGAGACAAATTCCATAACCAAATTGCTACCAGTAGATAAGGTAATGCACCCAAAATTCCATCTAAAAGCACCTGGGGATTAAATGTGAGAATTGCATAGTGACGAAAACTCTTTTTCCAGGAGTGGTGAGTTGTCAAGTGAAGGCTACCAAAAACATGTTCAGGGACGTGATAGAAGAAGGTAGAAAGAAAATCGCCAAGAATCAGTAACAACCAAGCAACAGCGATAGCTTCAAGCATTTGGAATCCTGTATACATCTATAAACCGATAGATATACTGTGTGTTGTTTATTTGACCATCACAATTTTCTAACTAAGACATTCCCCATGAGTAAAGATTGAGTTAATATACGTACAAATTTAGGTTAAGTTGCATATTGAGGATTTGTTGAAAAAATTGCCAAGCCAAATTTAAACCCGCTGCTGATAGGAATTTAAATATGGCAAAATAGATCGTAATAACACAACCAATGTTCATGAAAGGAACTCAAATAGTAGGAAATACTAAACGCGAATATTGCAAAAAGTACAGGAACTACCGTAGTAACTTCTAACTTGCCTTTTTTTAAAATTTCTAAGCAAGAGATAACGATAACTACAGGCCATAAGATAGTGGTAATAATGACCATGACAAAAGATAAAAATTTATCTTCTGGAGAAGATGTAGGGTTACGGAGAGAAAAGGTTAACCAATTGGTAAGAAAATAGCCAGTCATTAAGACATAGCTAATAACTAAAGTTGACTGGATTTGATTCACTACATCTACTCCTTCAATGATATAATTTCTCAAAGAAATATCTATTTCAGATACATTTTAAGTGAATGCTAAAAATAAATTAATAAGTAATCATACTTGATTCAAGGCTGAATTTTGGAGTATGGTAACTACAGCGGAATTTAAGAGTTACTGAGTCAGGAGTAAAACTGGCTTGCTGTCCGGCTTTGAATTTAGATCCTGTACCTCATTAATCTGTAATATGCTGTATATTTATTAATATTAATTAGCTATTCCCACACTGGTATAGCATAGATATGAAAAAAGTGCCAAATAAAATGCAGCATTTAATACGATTAAACTTAAACATACTGAAGACACATAATTGCTAGACTTTTGACTAGGCAAAGATCCTTGCATATCAATATTCTTAGCGATTTTCATCCTAAGGCTGCGACCCGTTCTTAGTATAATTTGAAGTTGGCATAGGTAGGTTAGGAATGTGAATTAAATAAGGTGCAAAAGTAGGGTGTGTAAAGCCCTTGCGGGCATGGCTTCGCTTAAAGCGACAGCGTAACGCACCATTCCAGGTTACATCAGAATTGCAGGTTATTAAATTTGCGTTCCTTAGCATTGAAAATCGTCGTTATGGCAAGGTAAGAGGCAATCATGCAAGAGGCAAGAGTGAAGAGGGTTTGGGCGATTTTACTTTTCTTTACACAGATTGATTTTATTGTCTTCACCTACTTAGTATGTGGGGAGTCAGGAGTCAGAAAGAAGAATCATGTAGAACTGCAATAAAGTGCTTAATTTTTGATGGTGTCAACATTGAATATTCCGAAAATCATTGATTTGTAAAGTGTTGATATTTATCAAATAACGACTAATTACTTCTGCTCATGTTATCAGCACCTTAGTGATTGGTATAGTCGGCATCAAAGTGAGAAAAATTTATATGTTGGGAATTGGAAGATGGTAATTTGCAGAAGTCCGATAACTATAACCGATAGCAGCATCTTTTTGAATGTGTTGTTTAATACTGTCAAAATCTATAAATTCGTCAGCCACATCAATAAGATGACTTCTAGACCGAGCTTCACTATCACTGGTAGTTGTTTGCAAACCAATTACCTCCACTCTAGCACCTACATTACTAACTGCATGAACAGCATAGGATAAATCTCCATCTCCACTGACTAAGACAGCGGTATCATAATAGGGTGCTAAAGTAATCATATCAACGGCAATTTCCACATTCAGATTAGGTTTTTTGTAATTATCTACAACTACACTCATATCTTTGGTAACTACACGATAGCCGTTACGACGCATCCATAAAAGAAATCCCTGTTGTTTTTCGTTGCCACTATCCATTCCTGTGTAAAAGAAGGCACGTAGTAATCGAGAAGTTTTTGTTAGACGACAAAGCAATTTGACGTAATCAATTTCAATTCCCAGTTGTAATGCGGCATGAAATAGATTTAATCCATCAATAAAAATTGCTACCCGACCACGATTGTCATCCTCATTAAAGCCAATATTATTAGCTGGATTAGGTTCTTTAGGCTTAATATTACCTTTGCTTGCAGGACCTTGCCAATGAGGTTTTTCTTTAAGTTCTTTATATTCGTTTGTTTTTTTGCTAAAATTGTCAAACTGCATTGATACCTCTAAATATTAAAGTGGGGATGTTGTTGTAGGTAAATTAACAATAGCTAAATTCTAACTAATTTCTTAATCCTGCCTTGGTTGAATTAATACCTATCAGGTAGATTTTAGCCAATTTCTTCTAGGTGAATATGATATTTTCCCGTCTGCCTGCATATACTTTACACAATATGCACACCTTTAGGCGAAACTCACTATTTATATCCAAAAATTCTCTTTAAGTTTTGTCGGCAAAATCTATTCTGTGCGCCTATAAGCAAGGATTGTTAAATCAAACTTAATTATTATTGGGGAATGGAGAGAGAGGGATTCGAACCCTCGTATACATTTCTGCATAACAGACTTTCCAGGTCTGCGCCTTCAACCACTCGGCCATCTCTCCAGTTGTCTCGCTTTGCTATAGTACAACAGAATTTCAAAAAAGGCAACCTTTTTAGGAAAAAGATTTCTTATGGCTAGGACTACGCCGCGCTATCACCACTTCCTGACCTGAAAGCGCGGAGTTTTAGACCAATTTTCTTATAATGAAGTGTGAAACTCCAAATCCGCAAATCTGAAAATCAACATGGTTCAAACCCACAAAATTAAAGTTTACAATCGCCAAGCTGGGACATCACATACTCTGGAAGTTCCTGAAGACCGTTATATTTTACACACGGCTGAACATAACGGGACGGAACTCCCCTTTTCTTGTCGGAATGGGGCTTGTACGACTTGCGCTGTCAGAGTTATATCAGGAGAAATTCACCAACCGGAAGCCATTGGTCTGTCTCCAGATTTACGCCGTCAAGGTTACGCTTTATTATGTGTAAGTTACGCTCGTTCTGATTTGGAAGTGGAAACACAAGATGAAGATGAGGTTTATGAACTTCAGTTTGGGCGGTTTTTTGGTAAGGGCAAAGTTAAAGCGGGTTTACCCTTAGATGAGGATTAAAATTTTTTGTGTGTTTAGGTTAATGGATTTGATGGCGAGGATGGCTGCTGTAATATTCCATCTTCGCATTTTTGCGCCAAAAATAATTATATTAACTAGTTTGTTACTTTTGGTGGGTTGTCAAAGCCCAAACAAGTCTTCAATAACTCCCGCTAGTGTTAAGGTAGCACGGGTTGTGAGTGGACAAAGTTTAGAAGTTTTGGGAATGGAGTCACAACCAAATTTAATTTCTCAGGTCAGGTTAATTGGTTTAGATGCACCTGATATCCGTCAAATCCCTTGGGGTGAGGATGCTAAACAATTTGTGGAAAGTTTAATTGGGGGTGCAAATCAGGCTGTGAATCTGGAATTTGACTTAGAAGCTAAGGATAAATTTAACCGAACCTTGGCTTATGTATGGAAAGATAAACTGTTGTTAAATGAAGAAGTTGTCAAACAAGGATATGCTTTATTTGTAGCGCGATCGCCTAATCGTAAATACGACCAACGACTAGAACACGCTCAACAATGGGCGAGAATCATGGGCAAAGGCATCTGGAATCCCGATAAACCCATGCGGATAACTCCTGGAGAATTCCGCCGTCTCTCTCGTTAAATGTAAGAGTATAACAACCAACAACGGACAACTGACCACTGACAACTAACAAATATGCAAATTTTTCTAGATATTGCTACAGAAGCAGCCTTAGCCGCAGGTGTAGTTTTACAAGATTATTTAGGTAAATTAGAAAACGTAATCACCGAAAAAGGCCGTCCTGGTGATTTAGTTACCGCTGCGGATAAAGCTTCTGAACAGGTAATTTTAGAAGTATTGCTTCGTCATTTTCCCCAGCATTCCATCCTCGCTGAAGAGTCGGGAAAACTGGGAAATCAAGACAATGAATTTCTCTGGGCTATTGACCCCCTCGATGGTACAACTAATTACGCCCATCAATACCCCTGTTTCGCTGTCTCCATTGGCTTGCTGATTCATGGTGTCCCCAAGGTAGGGGTAATTTATGACCCTTTTCGTGATGAATTATTTCGGGCTGCTGCTGGCTTAGGTGCAACTCGTAACCGTCGCCCTATTCAGGTTTCCCAAACAGCGGAATTAGGTAAAAGCTTGTTAGTGAGTGGATTTGCTTATGATCGCCGGGAAACTGCTGACAACAATTATGCAGAGTTTTGTCATCTTACCCATCTTACTCAAGGTGTCAGACGTGATGGTGCAGCAGCCTTGGATTTAGCTTATGTAGCCTGTGGGAGAGTTGATGGTTATTGGGAAAGGGGAATTGCGCCTTGGGATGTTGTAGCTGGGATCATATTGGTTCAGGAAGCGGGAGGAAATGTCACTGCTTATGATGGAACTCCGATAAACATTGATTCGGGGAGAATTCTGGCTACTAACGGTCATATTCACAAACAACTCAGTCAGGAATTGATGCAAGTTCCCCCTTTATCTAGTTGGACATAGGTTTTCTCAGTAGGTTGGCGTTAAAAATTGTCGTTATGGCAAGGCAATAGGCAAGAGGCAATAGGCAATAGGCAAGAGGCAATAGGCAATAGGCAATGGGCAATGGGCAATGGGC
>NZ_JAQMSE010000096.1:0-8948 GCF_028330045.1 Aphanizomenon sp. CS-733/32 | reverse complement strand
GCCTACAAAACAAAAAACAAATCTCAAAACCAAAGAACCGTGGGGCGCACGGTCTTAAAGCTCAGTTAATGTCCTCATAGAGGAGTCACTGAGAAGCCCACACTCACCTGAAAGGGAGTGTGTGGAGTACGTCACTAAAGTTTAATTGCAAAAATGTCCTATCGAATTTAAAGCTGTTATCCTAATAGTTGAAGCAGGTATAGCTTCCCTGGCAGATACGACAGCTAGAGAGAAAGAAGAGAGAAACCACAAGTTAAATAAGAGGTAAAAGCGCTGTTTAATTTACATCTGTCTCGTCAACAAACAACGACACCCAACGCGAAAGCTGATATTTCCTCACATGACTGAAGATCAGGGGGCGCTGTGACTGATTTCCATCACTTGTTTGTCAAGTTGGTGGGAGGTGGTACATCCCTGGCTAGGATCAACAAGAAGAGGAAATCAACAGGCGAGTAGATGTTTGGGTGTTGTTGTTTGTAATTTTGGACTAGAATTAAATAGAAAGAGACATTAAAAATAGCGCCTTATGTCAATTATTGCGCTCAAAGCGTGGTATCTACCGGATTATGAACCGATTACAGAACTGGAAAAACGTCCTCCAGATATTCGGCTGAGTAAAAAAAGCCTATTAAAATCAGGATTACGAGCAGACTTTTTAGAGGATAGCGACGCAGTAAAAACATCAACTTGGTTTGGGCGATATTTAGAAGGAGAAAATATTGAGTTTTATATTGAAGGCAGCGGTGGATATTCTGTAGCTAACATTGACTTGATTAGTCATGAAATTTATTTTACTAAACAGGCTGTATTAGCCCAATTAGATCCGACAATATATTTCTGTTATCAAACCGAATATGGGACAGCTAATGATCTTCTCAAAGAAGAATTGCTTACCACTTTAAAAAGTATAAATGAAAAATCGCATTTTCCCCTGACCTTAGTAGAATCACCTCGTCCCAAAAATGCTTGTTTGCGTTTAAGTCGCGCCAGCATGAGAAAAATCCGTAAGAGTTTATTATTTATTGCTGATACCACTGCCATAACTAGCATTGACAGTCAGGAAACAAATCAATTAATTCCCAGTCCTCATGTCTGTGTAGAAATGGGTTATGCTATCCACAGTAAACGGACTGAGCAGATTTTACTGGTACAAATGCAACGTCCAGACTTGTCAGGGCAATTTCCCTTTGATTTGCCCACCCAGCAGGTTTTACAATTTCAAAGTGGTACGGAACTCAAGCAAATGCTGACAGGAATAATTGAAAACCAGTTGGCCAAATTCAAATTATTTTAGCTACAGCAAATTGTCATCAAACCCGGAACAAGAACCCCACCCCCAACCCCCTCATCGCTTGCGGGGAGGGGGCTAAGATGTACCTTATATGATTGGAAATCGCTGTAAGTCCTAGATACAGCAAATTGCAGATTAATGAGGTACAGAATCTAAATTCCGAACCAGACAGCAAGCCAGTTTTACTCCTGACTCCTGACTCCTGACTCCTAGATAATTCTTTTCATAATGGTGCGACGTGGTTAACAATGGAGAAGATGTATTTTCAGTAGTGTAAATTTATGCCTAGAACTCCTAACGAATATGCTGTTTTTTTGCTGCTAGACAATGGACATCGGGAAGAAGTGCGTTTTTCCACCTTTCCAGAATTTCAAAAATGGTATAGCGGCGTATTAACTCCAAAGCATGATTCAAATGAGTTTATTAACGTACCGATTAAGAATATTCAAGGCGAATATTTAGTGGTGCGCCCGTCTAAGATTGCAGGAATTCGGGTAGAACCTGTATTTAATTCTAGTATTGAAAGATAAACATGAGAAAAAACCTTACTTTGCTGGCCTTAAGTCTGGGAATTGCTTTTATAAATCCACTTTCCTCAGTTATAGCTCAAGCTCCTAATTCACAGCCAGTCACGATACCAGTAACTCCGGAAATACCACCTGTAGTAGTACCAGCACTCCAACCTATTGATTTAGAAACTGTTTGCACCCCCCAGAATTGCTTAGGTTTGGATGAACAACTTTGGGGTAAACAGGGGGATAAACAAGCATTGCTGACCTCCATAGATAACAGTTTGCGCTATTTGGCAAGTAATAAAGCTGTTACAGCCTATCAAGATTACCCAATTAAGGAAATTACCCTGAATCGGGTGCAGCGCAGTTTGGTACGCTTTCGGCAATTGGTTGTGAGTTCTCAGTCGGCGGCTGAACTACAAGCTGCTGTACGACGGGAGTTTGTGTTTTACCAGTCTGTAGGTAACGATGGCAAGGGAACTGTTAAGTTTACAGCTTATTATGAGCCTGTGTATGTTGCCAGTAGAGTCAGTGATTCTGTATACAAGTATCCTCTTTATCGTCTGCCACCGGATTTCCAGAAATGGCCAAAACCCCATCCTAAACGGGTTGATTTGGAAGGCAAGGATGGGTTACTGGGGGATAAAAGCAGGTTGCGAGGTTTAGAAATTCTTTGGTTTCGTAATCGTCTAGACGCATACATGGTTCATATCCAAGGTTCTGCCCAAATTAGATTAACTAATGGACGCAGAACATCCGTTGGTTTTGCTGGAGGAACTGATTATGCTTGGACTTCTATCGGTCGAGAACTAGCAAAGGATGGGAAAATGCCACTGAGTGGTTTAACCATGCCTAAGTTAATTACTTATTTTCGCCAAAATCCCCAGGAGTTAAGTAATTATTTACCACGTTGGGAAAGGTTTGTTTTCTTTGCAGAAACTAACGGTACGCCGGCTACAGGTAGTATTCTTGTCCCTGTCACCGCGGAACGTTCCATTGCTACAGATAAGTCTGTGATGCCACCGGGCGCACTGGCACTGATTGTCAATTCCTTTCCTTATCCTACTAATCGTGGCAAACTGGAATCTCGTCTAGTTAACCGGTTTGTATTGGATCAGGATACAGGTAGTGCGATTAAAGGACCGGGAAGAGTTGATTATTTCATGGGTTCTGGTCAATTAGCAGGCGATCGCGCTGGTATTTCTGGCGGTAACGGTTTACTATTCTATTTATTACTCAAAGAATAGGAGTCACCGAGTCAGGAGTTTAGAAAGAATCAGGAAATTTCTTCCCTTCCCCCTTGTGTGTAGTAGCTTACAAGGGGGGAGTAAGGGGAGGTAAAAATTACGGGATACTACTTTAAACACCTATTCAAATACAGGAGGCCATAATTCAGAAATAGCAATTTCCCAACCCGGAAATAATTCATCTACAGTTAATTTATCATCTTTTGTTAATAAGATAATTTTACCATGAGGACGATAAACAGTAACAGTTAATTCATCAGGATTGATTAAGATTCCTACCTTTGCGCCTAATTCTAAAAACAATTTGAGTTTATCTTCTAATTTAGCAACTCTATCAGTTTTTGATTTAATTTCTACTACTAAATCAGGAACTAATTTAGCAAAATCTCTCACTGTCCGTTTTAATCTTGCGGCGGCAACAAAGGACACATCGGGAGCGCGTAAGTCGGTATTTGGCATAATAAACCCACCGCTAGAGTCAAATATTCGCCCTAATTTACGAGGTTTGATCCAATTACCTAATAATCTAATCAATTCAGCACCAATTTCACTAGATTCTATATCCGATGGACCCATAATTAAGATATTTCCTTCTTGTAATTCTATTTGATAGTCGTTATTATCATCTTTTAAGAGTTTTTCTATTTTTTCTAAGTTGTCTATTGTGAGAGTCATATAATTTTGATCTCCGGTGATATTTGTGATGATTTAATATTATAACATATTTATTCAAATTCCCCAGATCCCTGACTTCTTTAAGATGTTGGGGATTTCTAAACAAAATTATTAAGTTATCTGGATAATATAGGAATTTACTACTTAAATTAAATCAAAACTTCAACTTCTTGGGCGATACTTGTAGGCTGGGGAATTGGTAAACCTGACTCTATTAAACCTTCTATATGAAATTCTATTGCTTCAACAATCATTTGTTGAACTTCTACTAATGTTTCAGCTACAGCTACACAACCGGGTAAGTCGGGAACATAAGCACCATAACTGCTATTTCCTTTTTCAATTACTACTGTATAACGCATTATTCTTCCTCCAATTGTGCTTAATAAAACCCTTGTGGAACAGGCATCCTGACTGTTAACCTTGTACCGCATAACAGAAGGAAGTGCTGTATATTTTTTTAATCAGCTAAATCATCAACACGAGTAAATTTAGCATAAGTATGTTTCATATTCTTCTATTTCATTTCCTTGTAAATTATTTCTGATAGTTGTTAGATAATCATAACGATCAATTTTATCCTGTATATCTGGAGAATGAGTAGAAACTAAACCAAAAGCAGGACTTCTTAAAATATAATCAAAATCATAAGCCGCAATATTTTCCACTTCCTCTATTTCCACTTCTCCATTAATCATTTTTAGCTTTAAAGTTAGTGCATCATCTCCAGCCCCAGCAGTAATGAAAGGACTATGAATAGCTACAAAAAATTGTAGATTAGGGAAAACATTTCTTAGTTTTTTAGCAATCAATCTTTGCCAAACGGGATGTAAATGAATATCTAATTCATCTATTAATACAATACCTGATGCTTGACGTGGATCATCAAAATGAGAAAATGTTTGCAGTAAACGCCAAATTAAATCTCCTGCTAAGGCTATAATACTACGAAAACCATCTGATAATTGAGTAAGGGTATGGAAACCTCATATTACAACTACATCTACATTTACACAGATGTAAGTTATTTTTCCTCAATCTTAGCTTCTGGACTTTCCGCTTCAAAAGGTGGTACTAATTGCCAGAATTTAGGTAATATTTGATAGTCGTTATCATCATCTTTTAATATTTGTTCTATTTTTTCTAAGTTGTTAATTGTGAGAGTCATATAATTTTGATCCCCGGTGATATTTGTGATGATTTGATATTATAGCATATTTATTTATATCATTCAGATCCCCGACTTCTCAAAGAAGTCGGGGATCTAAATAGGGATCTAAACATCTTCTAGTTTTATGGCTGCATATTCTTTTTCTGTTAATGTATTTTCAGGATCTATTATTTTTACTTCTTCATAGGTTAATTCGTAAAGTTTATAAACCATGTTGTCTATTTGTTGTTCTAATGCGGTGGTATCTTTCCCTTGAGATTTGAGGGTTATAATTTTTTCTGCTTTTTTAATAAATATGTTCTGGGTATTTTCGCAACTTAACATAATAGGAATACGAGATGTTACAGAACTATCAAAGTGCATTGTTCTAATGGCTTTCCCAAATATAAAAATATAAGCATACCAATTTACAAGTTTTGAATTTAATAAGCACCAAATATATTGAGATGATATCTTATTTTTTGTAATAGTAATTTGATTAATAGTATCTACTAAAATTAAATCAGGTAACCGTTCAGGGATACAGCTAATAATTTGAATATGTTCATAAGGTTTAGTAATATGCGCTACAATATTTTGCACAAGTACAGAATTTTTATTGATTTTTGCTTTTTCACTAATTAAATTTGCATCATTAATATATCCTTTAATATTTCTAATTCCATATTTATTAATATCCTTACCTCCAATCACTGCATATTTACCTTCTGTAACTAAATGTTTTTGTAATCCAATTTCACCTCTACTATTATCAGCAATATCATTTAAAAAATGACTTTTTTCAAAAATCTTATTACCAAGAATGAGTTCACTATTATTAATTCCATTAGGGAAAAGCCCAAATTTTATCTTTAATTTTTTGTGGATATTACCCATAAAATCAAAAGATTTATCAGCTTTAAATAAGATTGATTTATAGTTATCTATTGTTTTACCTTTGTGGATAGAAATAATGCAAGCCTCAAGTTTTACATTATCAAATGCTTTTCCACAGTCTGCAATCAAAGCAATTTCTTTTTTAACAAAATCTCTTATATCTGAATAATTCGATGCAAAAGTGAATGATTTGGGAATAATATATGTTTTTATCCCCTTTTTTTTATTCAATGAAATACCTCTTTCAACAAAAAGAATAGCTGTTTCAGAAGTTTTTATTTGATACTTTTCTTTAAAGAATTTAATATCTAATGTACTTAATTTTGCACCATAGGGAGGATTACCAATGACAATATCAAAACCCACATTTTCCACAACTTGCTGATTCATCACTTCAGGAAAATCTAACTTCCAATCAAAGAAATTAAGAGACTTATCAGGATAATTCTTTAATTGTTTAAGTTCCTGAATATTTTGTTTCCAACCAACAGTTTGTAAATAAATTTCCGTTTGCTTAGTTAAAGTTTTACCTTTACCAGTGGGTTTATCTTCCATACCTTTAGTTTTAATCATCAATTGTAATTGACTTATCAGCAAATCAATTTTCAAATTACGGATATCAGCAGCTAATTTTTTCTTATCGCTATCTGGATTAAAAAACTGCATTTGTTTATCACTAATTTTCCTTAAAATTGCTTGAGGTTGGTAAACATCAACTAAAATACTTCCTTGTGTAACATCTTTTATATCCCAATCAATATCAATAATATCATCACCAAACTTACTCACCAAACTATTACCCACCACAATTTTATAATCAAGATTAGGTAACGCTTTCGGTTCAGGTTCATCTACAATTAAACTCAACCAAAAACGCAATCTAGCGATATCCACAGCACCGCGTTCAATATCCACCCCATAAATACTATTTTGGATAATATTTAACTTGACTTCCGAAGCATTAAAATTAGTCGTATTCCCAAATTCAAAAGTATGTAGAGTTTGTTTTGCGGTAAATATTTCATGTAACAAACCCATAGGAAAAGCACCCGAACCAATAGCAGGATCACAAATCTTCACATTATCCAATGCAATATTCAAATGTCTGAACCATGATTTATAGGATTCCTTTGATTTGCTTGATTCTTCGAGAATATTTATATTGATTTCTTTCTTCTTGATGAATTGTGTAATCAACTCCTTTTGAGTTTCTTCTATCAAAGTAATCCCTAAATCAGAAAAATCACAGTTTAGACAATAGGTATTTAGATATTCAATCAAACTTTCCTGACACATATAATGGACAATTTCTTTCGGAGTGTAATATGCACCTTTATCTTTATTATCTTCTAGTAAGTTCTCAAAGATATGTCCTAACATTTCCGGGTCAACAGCTATGGTATGATCAAGAGGATCATCTTCATAAATAGTGAAATTGTACTGATCAAAAAAGTTAAACAGATTTGCAAATAAATGATCAGGAAAAATTAAATTACGATGATTTGGATTATCTTCCTCAAATAAACCACCATTCAAATAGGGTATTTTATAAGATGGATTTTTAATAAATAAATCATTAGCGCGTTTTGTATTTAAAGTATCAAAAAACAGCACAGATAAAAAATCTTGATAAAAAAGTTCTTTATGGGTAAAACTTGTAAACTGATTAGTTAAAAAATGATGATCACCTTTTCCCCAATCTTTATTTTCTGGTACACCTAACCAGCCTTTTTTCTGGATAAAATATAAAAATACAATCCTTCCTAATAACTTTTTATTAAAATCACGAATAGCTTTTTCATCACCATTAAAGACGGTTTGAGAAATACCGGGCTGGAAAATGATATATTTACAAAAACCATCATAATGCTTTTTATATTCATCAAAAAATGTTTTAGAAAGTTTCTCAACAGAAAACGCTTCTTTGATATCATCTAAACTAACTTTATTACCCTTATTAATAATCCGTTCAAATCGTTCTATAGCAGTTCTAACACTTTCATCTTTACCTAATATATAAGTATAGCGTTTAGGTTCGGTTTTAATTTCTATAAATTCCCCATCTGCATTATAACCTGTTAATTCAGAAACATAAGTAAACCGCCAATTGACACTTTCTGGATGATGATAAACAATAAAAGCAGCATCAATATTTTTCCAATATTTACGCAATAAATTTCTTAATCCTACGCGATTACGTTCTAAAATAATTCCATCTGCTAGTGTGACTTCATAAACTGCAATTTGTCTTTTAATACCATCTTCATTGAGTAATATATAGCCTAAAGTTTGGGCGTTAGTAGCAACATGATAATCAATATCTGGCAAGTTTTTAGGAGTTGATAATAATTGAGAATTAGCAAATGCTTGTCCTAAAAATTGCTTCCATGTAGCTTGATTGTAACGTTGATTAAATAGGTTTTGAATTTGTTGTTTTTTCATAATAAAATCCCTGAACTTTTTTTAATGATGAAAAAAATATTGATTTAATTTTTGTAGGTTGAGTAGAACGAAGTGAAACCCAACATTAACAGGGAGGATAACAGGGTGTGTTGGGTTTCGTTCCTCAACCCAACCTACAATAAATATTGTTTTACATAAAAGATTCAGAAATAATTAATATTGGTTTCTCAACTTTTCTTTTGTCTCCTTTTTGGAAATTGGATGAATCTACACTATATTTTTGGGCAATTTTATCAATTTCTAAAATAGCAGTATCTAATTTTAACTTTTTCCTTTGCAACTTGTCAACATCAGCAGGTAAATTAGTGTATTTTCCTATATCAATCAAAATGATAATTTTTTTAATATTTTCCTTTTGGTTTTCCGTAATTTTGGGATGATTGATAATTTGAGACAGGAACTTCTTAGCATTTTGCGCTACCCCTCCTAACGCTTCTGGATCTATTTGTGATTGTAGCAATTTATGTTCAAGATTTTCAAAATATTCAATAGCTTGATTCACATGATCATGATGATTAGGAATTAATTCGCCATTTTTTTCATTTTCCTCAGCTTCAAATATTTTAAATGCTGCTAAGAGGATGTTTGAAAAGTTTCCGGCGATTAGAAATCGCTACTACACAAACAAAGTCCACCTGCGTGGACTAACGAAAAATCAAGGCTTTTGAACCCACGAAGGTGGGTTTCGTCTGTGTAGCTGCGACTTCTAGTCG
>NZ_JAQMSE010000095.1:0-37137 GCF_028330045.1 Aphanizomenon sp. CS-733/32 | reverse complement strand
CTTCAATTAATATCAAGAACCGGGGGACACACGGTCTTAAAGCTCAGTCAATGTCTTCATAGAAGAGTCGCTGAGAAGCCCACACTCACCCGAAGGGGAGTGTGTGGAGTATGTCACAAACCGCACATTTAATCAATTGGATCAATACCCAGTGCGCGTAATTGTTCTGCCAATCTTTTAGCCCGTTGGCGTTCCTGTTCAGCCCGTTGGCTTTCTTGTTCAGCCCGTTGACTTTCTTGTTCAGCCCGTTGGCGTTCCTGTTCAGCCCGTTGGCTTTCTTGTTCTACCTTTTCGACTGCCCAAGGTAACAGATTACCTGCTTGATCCCACCATCTTAGCCAGTAACCTATGCGCCCCTCTTTTTCTCCTTCCCACAATCCTAAAAATAATCCCATGTCTGTAATCCAGTAGCGATTATTCTCGTCTATTGGCTGTAATTTATACTGTCCTGACTCGATTTGATGAACTTCTAATTCAGCCGTCAGGGGGTCAAAAATTACATAGGTAGGGACTTGGAGAATTTGTTCATAAAAAAACCATTTTCCGGGGGGGAAGGCGCGTCTAGCTGAGTATTCTTTCCCGTCTGTATCTGAGCAAAATTCCATGACAATGCGGGGAATTTCTCCTTCCAGATGAGGTGTATAACTGCGTCTATCTGTTGTCCCAGACAAGGGTAAAACTGTCTGCACGAAAAACCAATCTGGGGCTTTAATAACTAGTTTGCCATCCATTGTGGCACAAATACCCAAATTAGCGGCTATCAGCATGGTGGGTTGAATGTATCCACTTAGTTCTAGACTTTCTCGTAATGCCCCAGCAATTAATGGTTGTGCAGTATTTTCCACAGGTTCTTCTTCTAGGATAAAATCTTCGGGTAATGTTTCCCAAGAGATTACTATTGTTGATAGTTGTGGAGCAGTCGAGATTGGAGTAGCCACCATAACTCTAACTCCCTGTTGTGAGGATTTTTTGTAATTTATTATCGTCCTATTGTAGCTGAATCTTTCGATTCTTAATTTAACTCAAACTAGTATTAATCAGGTTGAGTAGATGGAGAAAAACCTTCCTGAAAACCTACTTCTTCATATACAGCTAATGTTTCTTGGTGTACACGGGCAACATTTAACCATTCTAGATTGTCCTGCGATCGCTGTTTCCATTCCTGAAGTATATTTGCATCACTCAATAATTTTACCAATGCCTGAGCCAATTGATGACTATCCTGGACTGGCACTAAGATCCCCGCGTTGCCATTATCTAACGCCTCTGGAATCCCGTCCACCTTTGTAGCCACAATCGCCAACCCTGCTTCCCTCGCTTCCGAAAGCACCAAGGGACAAGGATCACGGTGGGAAGCCAAGACAAAAATATCACAGGCTAGTAAATAACGTTGGGGTTCAGGCTGAAACCCTTCAAAGTGAATCCGATGACTCACAGCCGTTGCTTGGGCTTGCGACTCAAATATTTGTTTATCTGGACCATTTCCCACCAGATATAAATGTACTGCGGGAAAATCCTGGGCAATTTCTTCAAAAGCCGCGATTAACTCAGTGATGCCCTTTCGTTTATACATTCCTGCTACGGTAGCGATCGCCGGTCTTTGTAAACTTAAAGGTTGATAATCGGATATTTTCCGAGTCCGCGGACTACCCAATGTCCCATTACAAATTACCCGTAATTTTTGTTCGGGGATTCCCCGTTGTACCATCGAATTTTTGACCGCCTTACTAACAGCAATAACTCGGTCTGCCAAACCCATCAATAGGCTACTAGGTTGAAATTCATTATGGACAGTAGCCACTAAAATATATCTATTTTCCCATCTCAAAGCCCGCGCTAACACCACACCAGTCATCATGTGAGCATGAACTATATCTGGTTGAAATTCCCGCACAATTTTCCGATAAGCGATCGCCGCTTTCATCATTGTTATTGGCTGGCGATTTTGGTTAATTTCGTAATGTTTAACACCAAATTGATTTAATAATTTTTCGTATCCCCCTCCCGCTGAAATTACCGCTACATCATCGCCAAATTGGCATTGTAAACAAGCTAAATCCACAGCTACATTAACAATACCATTGCCGATTTCCTGGACATGATTTAATATATGTATGATTCGCATAAAGTTAAAAATGTGTATCAAAACTTAAATACATTTCAGCAAAGAAAGATTAATCATCTAAGTAGGTGAATGGCAAGAAACTAAATATGTAAGGAAAAATTCAGGAATCAAACCGGAGTCCTATATCTATGTCTGTCTTTTTGATAAGTCATGCTTACTATATACAAATTCATTATAATCTAACTGTACATTAAGAAACATATATCGAAGATAATTTGGGGCGGTTAACTTACAGCAAAATTTAGAAGTCACCAAGTCAGGAGTCACCGAGTAAAAATGGCTTCGTTTATAGGTCTCAATAGAGACAATTTTTGTATGCTACAGATATACTACATAAATTATCACATTGTCAACCGATATCTTCAAAAATGGGTTAATCTTAAATGTATTCCGCTAATTTACCCTGATAAATAATCATCTGGAGGATTGTTTCCAGCTTGCACTATGAGTTTAAAGGCAGTTTTATTTGATTTTAATGGTGTCATTATTAAAGATGGATCAATCCATATCCAATTGATAGATGAGATTCTTGTCCAGGAAAATCTTCAACTTCAACGGGTGCAGGAACGTCAAGCTTTTTTAGGGATAGGCTCTCGCGCGTATCTGCAAAATCTATTGAAAAGTCGTGGTAGGGTGGTGACGGAAGCTTATATGATGCAGTTACTCACCCGCAAAGCTCAAGCTTATGTGCTGGAATTGGAGAAGCTGGAAAAATTGCCTTTGTATTCGGGAATTGAAGATGTGATTTTTCAGATTCGTTCCCGTCATCTAAAAATGGCGTTGGTTAGTGATGCTTTATCCCTAGAGATAGGAATGGTATTGACATCTACTAAATTAGCTGAATACTTTTCTGTGATTGTGTCGGGGGATGATATCAGCAGCAATAAACCTAACCCAGAAGGTTATTTGCTGGCCGTGGACAGGCTAAATCAAGGATATCCAGAATTAGATCTCCAACCTGATGAGTGTTTGGTGATTGAACATACTCCAATGGGTATACAGGCAGCTAAACGCGCTCAAATGCAAGTGGTGGGAGTGGCAAATACTTACCCTTTCCATATGCTGCAACGTCAAGCGAATTGGACGATTGATTATCTGATTGATTTGGATTTACAACGGGTACAGGAAGTTTTTTCGGAAAAAGATGTGAAATCTATTGTTCCTGAGTGCTAAGATATGATATGTATGTCAAAGTCGGCAGTTTCTTGGCACTTTCAAGGGGAATTAGCTCAGTTGGTAGAGTGCTGCGATCGCACCGCAGAGGCCAGGGGTTCGAGTCTCCTATTCTCCATTCACGAATTAGTGTCGTTTTTCCCCGGTTAATATCTTTTTTTTGCTTGAAAAATGACAATTACAACCGAGCATTTACAACCATTAGAAAAACAGGTTTGGATTTGGAGAAATTACCAAATTCAATATACTGTGATGGGTACAGGACAGCCTTTGGTACTAATTCACGGCTTTGGTGCTTCCATTGGTCATTGGCGTAAAAATATTCCAGTTTTGGCTGCTGCTGGTTATCAGGTGTTTGCTTTAGATTTGTTGGGATTTGGTGGTTCTGATAAAGCGATCATAGATTACAGCATGGATGTGTGGGCGGAATTATTAAGGGATTTTTGTCATACACATATTCAAACTCCAGCAATATTTATTGGTAATTCTATTGGCGCTCTTTTAAGTTTAATTGTTTTAACAGAATATCCAGAAATTGCGGCGGGAGGGGTTTTAATTAACTCTGCTGGTGGTTTGAGTCACCGTCCCCATGAATTGAATCCTGTGTTGCGATTTGTCATGGCAACTTTTAACAAATTGGTGGCTAACCCAGTTACAGGTAAATTTGTTTTTAATCGCATTCGTCAAAAATCGCAAATTCGCCGAACTTTGTATCAAGTATATAGCGATCGCACTGCCGTGACCGATGAACTTGTAGATTTACTTTATTACCCATCTTGTGACCCAGGAGCGCAACAAGTTTTTGCCTCTATTCTCACTGCACCTCCCGGACCTAGTCCAGAGGAATTATTACCTAAGTTAGAATTTCCGTTATTAGTAATTTGGGGTGCAGAAGATCCTTGGACACCAATCACGGGAGCGAATATCTATACAGCAGCGCGAGAAAATGGTCAAGATATTAAAGTTGTTCCGATTCCCGGCGCTGGCCATTGTCCCCATGATGAAGTTCCAGATATTATTAATAGTGAAATTATTGATTGGTTAAAACAGGTATACTAAACACGGGTGGGATATAAACTTTTGCGAAATAACAAATAACCTGGATCTGTAGGGGTTTAGCTCATTTTCTAGATTTCATCTTTGTCGAGGTCTCAAGAAGTTCTCTACTATAGTTGAATTTTTGATAAGTAGGTGAACACAATAAAACCAAACTGTGTAAAGAAACGTAAAATCGCCCAAACCCTCTTCACTCTTGCCTCTTGCCTTTTGCCTTGCCATAACGACAATTTTCAACGCCAACCTACTTACAGTATTAATGCTGAATGTAATATAACCCAATTATTTTCCATGCAAACACAAAAACCATCTGTTAGTCTGATTCGGGCTAAATCCTACGAACAAGACGCTTTAAAAGAATCCTTGGAAACGCTGCTAGAACCTTTAGGAGGAATGGCTGCTTTTGTGAAACCAGGAAACCGCGTTTTACTCAAACCCAACCTACTCACTGGTTCTCGGCCGACTAAAGAATGTACCACTCGTCCAGAATTGGTGCGTGCAGTTGCCGAAATGGTAATTGCAGTTGGTGGAAATCCATTTTTAGGAGATAGTCCCGCTTTTGGTAGCGCTAAAGGTGTGGCTATAGCCAATGGGTTATTACCAATTTTAGAAGAACTAAAATTACCACTTGTGGAATTTCACGGTAAACGTTATCAAACTGTCAATGACAATTTTAATCACCTGCTTTTATCTAAAGAAGCCATGGAAGCAGACGTGATTATTAACCTCCCCAAAGTTAAATCTCATATGCAATTAACCTTAACTTTAGGAGTAAAAAATCTCTTTGGTTGTGTTCCTGGGAAAATGAAAGCTTGGTGGCACATGGAATCTGGCAAAGATGCTAATAAATTTGGAGAAATGTTAGTAGAAACTGCCAGAGCAATTAATCCAACTTTAACAATTTTAGATGGAATTATTGGTCATGAAGGTAATGGACCAAGTGGCGGAGAACCTCGGAATTTAGAAATTCTAGCAGCATCAAGTCATGTATTTGCTTTAGATAGAGCAATCTTAGAAGTTCTCCAAGTTGCACCGACACAAGTTCCCACGGTTGCAGCTTCACAACGATTGGGAATATGTCCAGAATTAAGTGATATTCACTTTCCGAATTTATCCCCCGATTTATTACAAATTACAGATTGGCAATTACCGGACAAGTTAATGCCCATAGATTTTGCCATGCCCCGCGTGATTAAATCTACCTTTAGGCATCTTTACATCAGGTTTATCAAAGAACCTATGAGTGCTTATATAAAACCCCCTATAAGATAGACAGTAAATTCCTTGCCTAAATACATTGATTCTACTAACTAGGTATGATACCATGTCAATGCAGGTTATTTATATGTGAGTATGAATCTACTTAACCCAATACTGAAAAATAATTCTTCTATTGTTTCAGTTGCGGTGACAATGCTTGTATTTATTGCCGCATTAACGCCCGCAAATGCGGGAAAAATTGAGGACACTGCCGAACAAACTACAGTACAAATTAATAATAATATTATCCCGCCCGGAGGTTCAGGTGTAATTATTGATAAGCAAGGAAAAATTTACACGGTTTTAACAGCTAATCATGTTGTCTGTGATGCAATACAGGGACGCAAAACAGTCATTTGTTCCACAGATATTACCTACACAATTCGTACTCACAATGGCAAAGATTATCCCATTAAAGACCGTCAAATATTACAGAAAAATGAGAATGACCCAGATTTAGCCATAGTTACTTTTGAATCCCCGGAAAATTATCCCGTCGCGGCTTTAGGGAATTCCGAAGATGTAAAAATTGGGGCAGAGATTACAGTAACCGGATTTCCCAGTATTTTTCGTAATAAAGGCAGGAATAGAACATATACTGTCACACCAGGTAAGGTAGTCACTTTCAATCCTGGAGCGGATAACGGTTACAGATTGGTATACAATGCCACTACCTTTATTGGTAATAGTGGGGGACCTGTATTTGATATTTATGGTAGAGTTATCGGTATTCACGGACTGGCAGATGCAGATGGCGGAGATGACAATGATTCTGGTCAGTCAGAAACAAGAGTCAGACGAAAACCAATCACACCCGTGAAAAAGCCAGGAATTGGACAACAGGAAACAAGAGAAAGAGTAAAACCAGCAGTCACACCTGGGAAAAAGCCAGGAATTGGACAACAGGAAACCGGAACATCCACGCAGCAAAAAACAGGATTTAATGCGGCAATTCCTATTAACATCTTTTACTCTCTAACCGGGCGGAAACCGCCTACAGGGGGTGTAAATCCACCTATACTGCCGCCTAAACCAGTATCACCAACTAATAGTGTTCCCGTAAGACCTCCTAAATATATAGCACCAACCCAGCCAGTAAATGTTTGCCCCGGTTATAGTTGTTAAAAAAATTGATGAGGGAATTATCATGTGGAAAAAGTATTTAAGTAGTTTTTCGACTGCATTAGTAATCACAGGATTCTTAAATGGATGGCAAGGAAGAGCGATCGCTCAAACTACTATTGAGGAAGATAAACTTAATACAGATAAGGGCATTTATTGGGCTGGTAGTGGGTTTCCATTTAGCCAAGTAGCCAATATCAAAGATACACTTGTTGATGCCACACTAGGGAAAGTTGTCATAGATCGGCACGGTGAAGGGACAAGTGACTTTAGCAGCTTTATTACTGGGACTGGTCCATTTTCTAGTCCTTTTCCCGGTAGATTTGTAGTTGTTTCTTTCTGGGGTAGTAAAATAGAGGGGTGTTTTGTGAAAATGGTTATCCAATCATCACCTAACAACGGTCAAGCGGAATTTGAAGAATTAGTTCCTAAAACTATACAACTAGGACTTAATAATCAGATTCTGGAACTATCTCGCAGCGAAAGCACCAAAGTCAGAAGATTTAAGGGTGATTATACGTATACTGGGACTCAAAACTCTAAACGTTCCAGCACTTGGTATATGACAGATACAAGCTTTGCTATTGATAGCACGGCTGCTAATTTGTTGAAAAATGCACCCCAAAAAGAAATACGTATGCGTTTAACCTTTGCTAATGGTGATACTAAAATTATCCCTATTGGTAAGGGTACAGTTGAAAAGTGGTCAGAAGCCTACGGGTTTAATTCGGCTTGTCTTCCCCCCAACTAAACATCAGGGTCAAGCGCAATGCTATACTCTTTGCCAAAATTATGAGATTTCATGAAAATTAAAAAATTAAATATGTTTGATCCATGCATCCTTGTAGAGACGTTCCCTGGAATGTCTCTATATTTTTTTGCAGATATGTATAATGATTTATCTAGCCGTTCTCAGTTGTAAATTTATCAGTGCTAGACAAAAGAGAAGCAATTTTCTCACAAGTTATTGGGACTGCTATAATTTCCTAACTATAATGAGGTTTAATTTTAAGAGTTTAATTAATGATCCCCATAAGGTTACTCTAGAATGACAAAACAAAACCCTAAAACTCAGAACTGCTGTTGAATACAACGCCCATGAATCAACTGAACAACGGTTTTACAATATTTCTCAGTCTACTAGTGGAGGCGATGCCATTTTTACTGCTGGGTGTGTTCTTATCCAGTCTATTACTACTATTTGTTGATGAAAGTAAATTGGTGGAGAAAATGCCCAGAAATCCCCTATTGGGGGCTTTATTTGGCAGTATGATCGGCTTTTTATTTCCAGTTTGTGAGTGCGGTAATGTGCCTGTGGCACGACGGTTATTGATGCAGGGAGTACCCACACCAGTAGCAATTGGCTTTTTATTAGCAGCACCAACCATTAACCCCATTGTAATTTGGTCAACTTGGAGCGCATTCCGTGATCAACCGGAAATAGTAGTGTTAAGAGTGGTATTTTCTCTGGCTATTGCGACTATTATCGGTTTTATCTTCAGTTTTCAACCAGATTTAGTTCCTTTTCTCCAGCCAGCGATCGCCCGTTATCTCAAATTTAACCCCCCAGCACCACCGAAAACAAACCGCCGGGGACAACAATCTCAACTACAACCCCAAACTAATACACCGAGTTTATTGCAATCAGGAACATATATTCTCGGCGGCAGAACAGGAGCATCACGACGCATAGACAATAATTACAGTGAAGTTGCGGCAATTTCTAACTTCAGTAAACCCTTATCAGAGAAACTCCGCTCCCTCTTAGATAATATTGTCCAAGAACTCCGGGAATTAGGCGGAGTCATGGTATTAGGAAGTGCGATCGCCGCCGCTACCCAAGTTTTAGCCCCCCGTGATTTGATTCTTAGTCTTGGATCTGGGCCAATTAGCTCGATTTTAGCCATGTTAGTATTAGCAGCAGTTGTATCAATATGCTCTACAGTTGATGCTTTCTTTGCCCTGTCTTTTGCTTCCATTTTTACTAGCGGGTCATTGTTAGCATTTTTAGTATTTGGACCGATGATTGATATTAAAGGTATTGGTTTGATGCTATCAATTTTTAAGCCCAAAGCCCTGATCTATCTATTTTTCTTAGCTGGACAATTGACGCTCTTATTCACCTTATTTCTGAATCTACACGTGATCTAATTGAGATTCAGTCCCATTTCTATCAGAATTTTCCCCTTGATCTCGGAAATGTGGGGTGTGAGGTATAGGGTTTAAACTTGGGGAAAGTGAGAATATAGTAACTGAAGATTAACAAAAAGGTAGTCAATAATTTCTGTTCATCTACTCCCTGCCCCCCCTGCCTCTATCATCTGTGATACCCGAAAATGCTCAATTCCCAAACTAAAGCCCCAAATAAACTTACCCCTTGGCTAGATGTATTAGCTATTACAGCTTGGGGTATTCTCATGTTGAAATATTGGCTAACAGGCAAACTCTACCTATTAATTCACCCGGACTTCTTTTGGTTAGTAGTTGTCGCTGGAATAGCTTTATTAATCATTGGTTTCTCTAAAGGATTGCAACTGTGGAAAAACCGTCACCGTCCCCCAATATCTAATCCTGGGCATATTAACTTATTTCCCCCTGGTTGGGGCAGTTTTTTACTACTAACAACGGCAATTTTAGGGTTAATGATTACACCCCGTGTCTTTGCTAGTCAAACAGCCCTAGATCGGGGTGTCACTGAACTAACTGGTGCTAGTCGCGCTCAACCCCAAGCATTTCGGGCTACAGTGCGCCCAGAAGAGCGATCGCTTGTAGACTGGGTACGCACACTGAACGTCTATCCTGAACCGGACGCATACACAGGGCAAAAGGCAAAAGTCCAGGGATTTGTGATTCATCAACCTAACGTCAGTGAAGAATATATATTTTTAGCGAGATTTGTTCTCAGTTGTTGTGCCGCCGATGCTTATCCCGTAGGATTACCAGTCCAAATATCTGGAACACGGCAACAGTATCCGCCTGATACATGGTTAGAAGTAGAAGGACAAATGACTACACAAACAGTCGCCGAAAAACGTCAATTAATGATCAAAGCCAACTCTCTGAAAAAAATTCCTCAACCTAAAAATCCTTACAGTTATTAGTCAGGTGTAACTTTTGCTTGTTGCCGATACAAAAAAGATGATCAATCCAAAATCTAAAATCTAAAATCTAAAATCCAAAATCCAAAATCCAAAATCTAAAATCCAAAATTGTTAGATGAGTAAATCCTATAAACTTATACAACCATTAGACAGAATTGCGATCGCAGTCATGCTCCTACTGAGTATGCTCATCGGATTGATCATCTGGAAAGGCGATGTCGTCAAACCTAGCGTCCGCAACTTCACCTGGGAAAACCAACAAATCGGCGCAGAGGATCTCTCCTTCTCCCTCACCTTTAGTCGGCCAATGGACTTCAAAAGCATTGAAGAGAACTTAAAAATAGATCCACCCCTAGCCGGTAAAACCAGTTGGGCTGGTAGAAGAATGGTCTACACCCTCCTTACCCCAGCCCCCTACGGCACAACCTACCAAGTCAAACTAGAAAAAGGCAAAGATAAATACTCCCAAGCCGAAGGGAAAAACCGCTTCATGCAGCCCTTCACAGGCAGTTTCACCACCCGCAATCGCGCCATCCTTTACATTGGCTCTGCGCCAGAAATCCAAGGGCAGTTGGTACTTTATAACTTAACCCAAGAACAAAAAAAAGTCCTTACCCCCAAAGACTTAATTGTTATGGATTTTGAGCCATTCCCCAAAGGTGAAAAAATCCTCTTCTCCGCCCGTTCCTCTAAAAATCCCGACCTCCTGTCCGCCCAACTTTATACAGTCACCACAGGCATACCTAATCAAATTGGTCAAGAAACCGCAGCCCCAGGTAAAGTTGACCTAATTTTAGATAACAAAGAATATCAAAACCTCAAGTTTGACCTCTCCGCAGATGGACAAATCATTGTTGTTCAACGAGGTAAGCGCGATAATCCCGGTGACTTTGCCCTCTGGTACTTATCCACCCAAAATGACAATTCCGGCGAAAAACCCACCCCAAAACGATTACAAGGACAACCAGGTGGAGATTTTCTGATTACACCCGACAGCAAAGCCGTAGCCGTTTCCCAAGGGCAGGGAACAGCAATTGTTTCCTTAGAAGGTAGCAGTAAACCCCTGGATTTTCTGCCTCAATTTGGCTTGGTACAAGCCTTCTCCAAAGACGGTTCACAGGCAGCAATGGTCAAATTCAACACCGACTATACCAGAGATTTGTTTTTAGTCACCAACCAAGGCGTACAAAAACAACTATTAAAAACAACAGGCTCAATTCTTAGCTGTCAGTTTGACCCAGCCTCCCCTAGCCTTTACTGCTTAGTGACACAACTGGTTTCTAAAGAACAATACATAGAACAGCCTTACTTGGTATCCATTGACCTGAAAACAGGAGTCCAAAAACCACTCTTACTTTTACCCCCTGCTCAACGCAATGTCCAAACCAATTTAGCCCCCGACGGTTTAGGCTTCTTATTTGACCAAGTAATCCCCATTGCCAATAACACTACCCAACTACCCGCCAACACCTTAAAAACAGATGACGGTGAACCTATTTCCAGTAGTAGTCTTTGGTTAATGCCTTTGCTACCCATCGCTGATAATACCAACATAGATATCAAACCAGAACAACTACCTCTAGCGGGCTTTCATCCCCATTGGTTACCTTAAGTAATTGACAATTGCCAACTGATAATTAACAATTGTCAAATATCAACTGTCAATTTTTCTTTATGTAAATAACGGATAACGGCTACGTATTTGTGAATCATCACAATATGACCGTGACAAATTTATCTCTGATAAAGCTAACGCCACGCTATCGGCCAACTACAGATTGTCAATGTGAAACCGTAGTTATGGAAAAATTGGAAGACAGCAACCAACAAGACTGGATTGCAGAACCTAATATTGATCAACAAGCACAGGTCAACTTAGAATTTCAGCAATTACTGAAGTTAAATACAGAATTAACTACAGCTAATAATCATCTATATGCCCAGGTCGAGCAGTTAAAAACCGAATTAGCTGAAGCAGAAAAGATTTTGCAGTGGCACAAAACTCGGTCTAGTGTCACCGAATCTATGTTTATCCAACAAAGTCAAGAACTTTCCGCTGGTCAAGAACAAATTCATTCCCTGTATCAACAGTTAGAAACCTCTGTCCAAACAGTTCAACAACAAGAGATTTGTATTGAAAATTATAAAGCTAATCTGCAAATTAGCCAACAGCGGTTAGCGCATTTGGAAAGGGAATGTTCGCTTCTACAAGCTAACTACAGCCAAGAGTCCCAACAGCTATTACACTCGGAAAATACCTGTCGTGAATTGCGGGCTAGACTCATGCGTCAACAACGACAGACTATGCAGTTTAAATCGGCTTTGGAAAAATGTCTAGAGACTCCCATTCCTAGTCATGAGAATCTGGAGGATCATATTCATCATCCCCAGGATGTTATCCACAAGCAAACCCGATTCTCCAGAAAAGCCCGGTCTTTGTTTCCCAACGCTCAACCTATTCGACCTTGGACAGGGGAGACAGATTCTGTAAATAAGTCTGTCAATAGTTCTTGGGTTAAGTCTACAGTTACGACTTCGGAAAACTATACCCATCATCCAGAACCAGTCATCTCTGAACCTACACAAGTTAATGAAGCAACTATGCCCTCAACAACTGGAGATGATTCTGAACTATTATCTCTAGACCAACAACTGGAAGGGATAATTCATCGCTTTTTTATTACACCATTATCTGAAGAAACAGACCAGGGAACAGGGACAGATGCAAATATTCATCAAGGTGACACATCTATTTTAGAGGCTTTAGTATCTACTCCAGAAAATCATCCACAACCAGAAATCATCATTCAACAGGATTTGCAGATGGAAATTGATCCTTATGCTAATACTGAAAATTCGGGAAAGGAAGATTTCCCCATATCACTAATACAGGAATTTCCAGTGATTTCTAATTCCCGCAGTCATCAGATCCATACTGAGGAAATGGAAGATTATTGGTTAGATGTTTCCCCAGCAACAGCATCTTTACCCACTAATGATATTTTGCCGGATTTATTGGATGATCATACATCTAATCATCAATCTGACAATAAGTCGCCTTCACCATTGATTTATCCCCGACGACCACCCAAGGGACGCAAATCTTTAGCATCTGTAGAATTGCCGAATTTCCAACCTAAGCATAAGTAGATCTTCAAAACGTAAGCATTCAGCTATCAGTGGTCAGCAGTCAGCTAAAATCGGATTTGAGGGGTTTTGAAGTAGGGAGACTGACATCACCTGAGTTCGGAGTTAGGAGTTCGGAGTTAGGAGTTCGGAGACGCTACGCGAACGGAGTTATGATTTTTTCAAGGAGATCATAAGGGCTTGAGACTCCTACGTGGGGAAGTTTTCCAAAAATTATTTTATGTCGAACTCAGGTAATCTAGCAGGCAGAAACGGGAAAACTCTCTTGTACGGGGAAAGTGGGGTAGAAACAACCAAGAGAGCGATCGCCTTTCTTTCATCAAAGCCATTTCACCAAAGCGCGATCGCCCTACTTGTCCCAGAGAGCGATCGCTTTTTTGATTTGTGGAAGGCGATCGCACTTCCCACATCCCCAAAGCGATCATTTCTAATCTTGACTCAAAGGTATTTTACCGGAAAGTGCGATCGCTACTTCCTGAGCCAACAACCCCAACGCTTCAACCATTCTGAGCCATCCAAATCAGAAAGCCCAAAATCTGATCAACTGGTGGTAGTGAATAATCATTCAAGTCAATGGTTACAGTTTGTCCTTCTAGTTGAAGAAACCGCCAAACCGTACCACTTGTCACCGTTCCGTAAATTGTGGAAATCGGCTGCTGCTTCTGTTGATTAAAGCGTTGTGCTGCTACCATTTCGGCTAAACATTGTCCCAGTCCTGGTTTCAGGTCTTCTTTCTTCGCTTCCACCAAAACCACAGCCGGGGCTTTAATATACAATTGCTCTGGAGAGCGACTAATCAGAAAATCAACATAACCCGTCAAATCAACCTCTGGCTGTACGTTGAACTCTTCGCCGGAAAAGACGCTAATTTGTCCATGAAGCTGACGTTTGACTTCTAGTAAAACGGGATTGATAATGCCTTCAGAACGCGCTTTTTCACTACCTACTGCAACTGCCCAAGGTAGGGTTTCTTTCAAGGTATCTTGAAGCAAAGAACTCGGATTAAATGGGGAAATCTCTGGTAGAAAGCGATCGCCTTCAACAATTGTCAGTTGAAAATCATCTACAGCTTTACTCAAAGTAAATTTACTATAAGGCATAAAAATTTTCTCCATCTTTTATCAGAAATAGGATAGGCATGAACGGCATTAATACCAATAACTTCACCTTGATAATTTAATATGGGTCCGCCACTCATTCCCGGTTGAATTTTGTTATTATAACCAATGCGATAACCTCCTTGAAAACTTTTATCTGGTAATAGAGAAATTTGTCCTTCTGTGAAAACTAATTTAGCACTATCATTCACAAATCCAGCCGCGACAATTTTTTGATTTACTGCTATAGGTGCGGAAATTCCTAATGTAGCTATGGTATATTCTGCTGTTGATTGAAACTGGAATAAAGCTGCATCTTGATTTTTTAAAGATGGGGGTTTTTCTTTAATCACAGTAGCAGGATATATTTTTCCATCTGGTGCTTGAATGCGATAAGATTCCCCTGGATTAATCACATGATTATTGGTTAAAATAGTGTAATTATTACCATTTTTGGCAATTAAAGTTCCTGAAGCACTGCCATTTTTAGTTAATATTTTCATCGTTATTGATTTAGCTAAATCTTGTAATTGTGCTGAGGTTAATAGTTTTTTTGTAGGTTCTTGTGCGGTAACTGGTTGAGGAGAAATCAATAACAATTGCTGAGGAATAGTTAATAAAGCAGTTGTGCAAATGATGGTAAAAAATAGGTATTTCATGATATTTTTTTGTTTGAGTAAATTAGGAGATGAATATAAGTAGGTTGGGTTGAGGAACGAAACCCAACACTTCTTGACAACTTCTTTAAATTAGTTGGGTTTCACTTCGTTCTACCCAACCTACAATTTTTGAGAATCTTCTTTATTGCATTTTATTCGCTGGTGGTGTATTCAGAAATTGGCGAATATCAATGTAAAATTTCTCTTCTCCAGAACCTTGGTGGATAAGAGGGTCTGTCGTAACACTACCAAACCAGAGTTTGTTTAGTTGTTTGAGAATATCCCTAGAGTTGTCTTGAGGTCGCAATGTAAATAATACAGTATCACAACCACCATCAATTGAACTCACAGAACAAATTACTTTGCTCCCATTTTGAAAAGCATTGGTAACGTAATTAAGACTGCCATTATTAAAAGCTGTTTGGAAGTTCTGAGAAACTGTTTTACAACGTTGTTGTGGTTTAACTCCTCCTAGAACAGATGTCCAAGTCACCATTGCTTTTTGGAAATTTTGTGTCCAAAGAAAAGTAGTAGGAACAGACTTTCCATTTTCGGAGTAACGACTTGTAGAACAGATAAAGCGAATTTGATTATTAGCATCTTCTTGAGCAAAAACAGGAGTAGATGCTAATGTAGTGGTTAAAAACAGTGTGGTTAATAATACTAATTTCATCATTTCTTAAATCTCCTAATTTGGGAAAGGGACATTTAATTTCTGTGATGTCGGCATCCTGCCTGCCCTTGCGAATAAATAGACTAGTACCGCAGGGCGGAAGTCAAAAAGGCTGCTAATGATTTTGAACCAGGTTTTCCGTAAAAAGAACCGAATAACCGCATATTTTAGAAAATTAAATATTATTAGTAACTCTGGTTATAAGACAGTTGTTACTGTGATGTTATCTTTGATATAGAATTAGAATAGCCAGAAAGGGCGCAGACCCTGCGCCCCTACGAAATGATTTTAATTAATACTTTCTTTCTTTTGGTGCAAACATTGTGATTGTGACGGGACGATATTGAATATCAATTCCTGTTGGTGAATAATAAGCCATTGTGTGTTGTAAGAACTTATTATCGTCCCTTTCGGAAAAGTCTTCTCTAAAGTGTGCGCCGCGACTTTCTTGGCGATTGAGGGCGGAAGTTAAAATGGTTTGTCCAACTACCATTAAACTTTGTAGTTCTAAGGCTTCAACTAATTCTGTATTCCAGCTTTTTCCTTTGTCATCTAAATATATTTGTGAATATTGTTGTTGTAGTTGGGCGATTTTTTCTAATCCCTGACGCATTACTTCGTCGGTGCGGAAAACGCCACAATTTTCAGTCATATTATCTTGAAAAGCTTGACGGATTTGATTAATTCTGTACTGTCCTGGTTGTTGTATTAAGAGTTGTATTTGTTGTTTGGCTACGTTGATGTAGCGTGTTTCATCTATGGATGGTAATTGCCGATTTTGGACATAATTAGCGATCGCCGCCCCGGTCCTTTTACCATAAACTACACATTCCAATAAGGAGTTACTACCGAGACGATTTGCCCCGTGAACCGACACGCAAGCAGTTTCCCCAGCGGCAAAAAAGCCCTCGACAAAACTATCATTATTACTTCTGACTTGTCCGTCAGTATTGACAGGAATACCACCCATACAATAATGATTAGTAGGACGCACAGGCATCGGTTGAGTGACAGCATCTACACCGACCAAACGATGGGCCTCTTCCCAGCAAAAGGGAACACGACTCATGATTTTTTCCTTACCCAAATGGCGCAAATCCAGATAGACAAAGGGACCTCCCCCACTCCCATTAGTATTTACACCACGACCAGCCCGGATTTCATAAGCGATCGCCCGTGAGGTAATATCACGAGGGGCTAACTCCATGCGACTGGGGGCATAATTAGCCATAAAGCGATCGCCATCGGCATTAATCAAATATGCCCCTTCACCGCGCACAGCCTCGGAAATCAGCACCCCCACAGGATACAAACCGGTAGGATGAAACTGAACAAACTCCATATCTGCCAAAGGTAAACCAGCCAAAGCCGTCATCGCTAAACCATCACCAGTAGAAGCATAATCATTAGAAGTTGTGTTATAAACCCGACCATAGCCCCCAGTGGCAAACATCACAGCCTTAGCCCGTAACACCTCAATATGCCCATCCAACAGGTGAAACATCACCACACCCTTCGCCTGACCATCCTCCAAAATTAGGCGCATTACATACCATTCTTCGTAAATCTGCACCCCATAACGACGCAAATTATTCACCAACTCATGTAAAATTGCATGACCAGTTTTATCAGCCGCATAACAAGTCCGGTTATGAGAATGGCCACCAAAAGCCCGTTGCGCAATCCGACCATCAGGTAAACGAGAAAACAATACCCCCAGATGTTCCAAATCAATCACCACATCCGGTGCTTCCTGAGTCAAAATTGCCACCGCATCTTGATCCGCCAAATAATCGGAACCCTTGACAGTATCAAAAGCGTGAGCTTCCCAAGAATCCGTATCATCCACATTTTTTAAAGAAGCCGCCATCCCACCTTGAGCAGCCACCGAATGAGAGCGAATTGGGTGAGTTTTGGCAACTACCGCTACTTTTAAACTAGGGTCAGTCCGGGCAATTTCCACCGCAGCCCGACAGCCAGCCAAACCACCACCAACAATAATTACATCATGTTCAAGCATCATCAACCACCGATTAAAAAAAATTCCCCATCTACAAGACAGGGTAATAGAGAAATTGTAAATTTGACATCTGGTGCGAAAAAATGTAGAGACGCTTCATGTAACTTCTCTACAAGGGTTGTAGCAAACACACATTTAATTTTCTGACCCTTTAGCTAGTTATTTGGACTGGGTTTTATGAAATACTACTGTGTATTGATTCTGTCTTGGTTTTTGGCTCTACAGCATTGAGTTCAATATTATTTAATAAAGTCGTCACAAAGGCGAAAAGTAAAAAAGGTAGAGATAAGAGAACCACAAGACCTACCGTAGCTAAAGCGTATACAGGTCTTTTTGCACCCATCAGTGCTAAAGCTGATGCCAAGCTAATAGTAATCGTAATTAACCAAACAATAATTTGACCGTAAATATCACCAAAAGTTAAGGTACAGACAAAGCGATAGTTTTGAATATTATTTTTGTTCATTTTAAAACTGGCCTCAATTTTGTCCTATAGCTTCTAGCTTAAATCTATGTTTGCCTCAAGAACAATTTCTCAATATATTTCCAAGGTTTGTAATATTACTTTACAAAAAACTAATGTTCAGTCACATCTCTTGGGAAATTGTCAATTAATGTATTTTATGTATAACCATGTATACAGAGAACACGGTTAAAAAGAAAATTTCTTCTATACAAAATTCGCCAAAGGCGATCGCTCGACTGAATACAATTCCTGACATCAATCTGTATCAATAAAAGCATTCCCATCTCAGGGTTAGCAAATCAAGTTTCGTTAAAGGTAATGGAAATTTATTCATTCAACATAGTCTCTTATAATTAATAAAAACTTATCCTCAATTTAAAAATCTATGATATAAAAGTAAATAAAACTTAATCATTATTCATGCAAATGCTAAATGACTCCCCTACCTTACCCAAATTCAAAGATCTACTAACCAAAAAAATTCTCTTAGGTAACGAACCCAGTCCTGAGTTAATAGCAATTCTTACCATCTATTTTGTTCAAGGTATACTGACATTATCGCGTTTAGCTGTCAGCTTTTTTCTCAAAGACGAATTACTGTTAGGTCCCGTGCAGATGTCAACAATTATGGGAATCTGTACTATACCTTGGATGATTAAGCCATTATATGGATTTATTTCCGATAGTTTACCCATATTTGGTTATCATAGAAAACCTTACATAGTTATGTCAGGAATTCTGGGATCTGTAGGTTGGGGATGTTTAGGAACGGTCGTTCATACTAGCACAACAGCTACAATTATGATTATAATTTCTTCTCTCTCTGTGGCTATTAGTGATGTGATAGTTGATTCCATAGTAGTTGAAAGAGCCAGAAACGAATCAGAAGCCAAAATAGGTTCTTTACAATCTCTTTGTTGGGGTAGTTCAGCTATTGGTGCCTTATGTACAGCTTACCTGAGCGGGTTACTTTTAGAATATTTTACCACCCGTATAGTATTTCTAATAACAGCATTATTTCCTTTAATTATTTCATCTGTAGCTTGGTTAATTACTGAAAAACCTTTTAATCAAGATCACAAAAAAGGCAATAACACAAAAGATCAACTATTGAAAATCCGCCAAGCAATTACTCAAAAAACAATTTGGTTGCCCACATTATTTATATTTATTTGGCACGCTACACCAAAAACCGAATCAGCATTCTTCTATTTCACAACTAATGAACTCCACTTTCAACCAGAATTTTTAGGACGAATTCGGTTAGTGACGAGTTTTGCTTCCCTAATTGGAGTTTGGGCTTTTCAACGTTACTTTAAACACATTCCCTTTAGAACTATGATTACTGCGGGTATTTTCCTATCCACAGCTTTAGGAATGACGAATTTATTATTAGTAACTCACACCAACAGAATGTTAGGCATAGATGATCATTGGTTTAGCTTAGGTGATAGTTTGATTATTACAGTGATTGGGCAAATTGTATTCATGCCCATATTAGTATTATCAACAAAGCTTTGCCCTCCCGGCATAGAAGCCACATTTTTTGCGTTAATCATGTCTGTACTTAATGTAGCAGGAACAGTTTCCTACGCATTAGGATCAATAATGATGAAATGGTTAGGAATCACAGAACATCAATTTGATTCCCTGTGGTTATTAATCATTCTCACTAGCTGTGCTTCTCTGATACCCATATTTTTTGTTAAATTGCTACCAGATGATAGAATTGATAATGATGTACTTATTTAATAGATAAAAATCTCGAAGACAATTAGATTTATCTCTATATTTACTTACATCCCCGGTTTTCTGAAAAAATTTACCATAGCCAACAAAAAATGCAAATATTAGAACCTCAAGATCAGCAAAATCTCCAAAAATCCTATACTCTCAAAGATTGGCAAGGAGGATATGAATCTCTTCACCAGGAATTTGATTACTGGATTGATGATATAGAAGGAGAAATACCACCGGAACTGCAAGGAACATTATTTAGAAATGGACCGGGTTTACTAGATATTAATGGGCAAAAATTACATCATCCCTTTGACGGTGATGGCATGATTAGCCGCATTACATTTACCAATGGCCGCGCCCATTTTCGTAACCGCTTTGTTACCACAGCAGGTTATTTGGCAGAAAAAAGAGCAGGTGAAATTCTTTATCGTGGTGTTTTTGGTACACAAAAACCGGGCGGCTGGTTAGCTAATATGTTTGATTTCAAAATCAAACATATTGCTAATACTAATGTAATTTATTGGGGTAAAAAACTATTAGCCCTATGGGAAGCATCCGAACCCTATTTACTTAATCCGCACACTCTAGAAACATTAGGAAATGAATACTTTAACGGTGTTTTATCTAAAGGGGAAGCCTTTAGCTCCCACCCGCGAATTGATGCAAATGGTACATTAGTTAATTTCGCTATTACACCAGGACTATCAACTACAATTAACATATTTGAGTTAAATACCGACGGAGAAATCACCAATAAACAAAATCATAGCGTTGCTGGTTTTTGCTTCATTCATGATTTTGTGATTACAGAAAATTACTGTATTTTCTTCCAAAATCCTGTTAGTTTTAACCCCATACCTTTTGCTTTGGGAATATCTAGCGCCGCCCAATGTATTAAAGTCCAAAAAAATCAACCTACAAAAATTATCATTATTCCTCGCCAAAACCCAACTGGAAAAATCAAAGTTTTAGAAACTCAGGCAGGTTTTATTTTCCATCATGTTAATGCTTTTGAAGTGGGTAATGAAATTATCATTGATTCTATTTGCTATGAATCGTTACCAGAAGTTGAACCCAATAGCGATTATCGAGAAACAGATTTTGATGCCAATTCTCCTGGGCAACTTTGGCGATTTAATCTGAATTTACCAACCAATACAGTTCAAAATTATTTAATAGATGATCGATCTTGTGAATTTCCCACAATTCACCCTCATCATGTCGGTAAATCTTATCGTTATCTATACACGGCTGCGGCACATAAATCAACGGGAAATGCACCCCTCCAAGCAATTTTCAAACTTGATTTAGAGTCACAACAAAGACAATTATGGAGTGCTGCACCAGCAGGTTTCATCGGTGAACCAATTTTTATTCCTCGTCCAAATTCCCAAACAGAAGATGATGGCTGGCTAATAGCTTTAGTTTATGATGCAGAACATCATCGTTCAGATGTCGTGATTTTAGATGCTGTAAATCTGGAAAAAGGTGAAATTGCAAAACTACATCTCAAACATCATATTCCCTATGGTTTACATGGGAGTTTTACACCTGAAACATTCATTTAAGTAGGCTGGCGTTAAAAATTATCGTTGTAGGAAGGCAAGAGGCAAAAGGCAAGAGTGAAGAGGTTTTGGAAGATTTTACTTTTCTTTACACAGTTTGGTTTTATTATGTTGACCTAGGCGTTGCTGAATTGAGGTATGAAATTAGAAAAAACAAAATCTAAAACTTTGCGCCTCTGCGCCTCTGCGTGAGACTAAAATTCATAATCCTTAATCAGCAACGCCAAAATTTAGATATTTTTACAGTTTATCTGTCCAGAGGTCTCACAGCACACAAATTACAATAAAATTGTAACAGAAACTACAAAATTGACATCTTTTCCAAAAAAGAGGGTAAGCTAACCATATCAATCCGGTTCAGAAACATACGATGATGAGGAGTAGGTATTATGGTGACAACGTCTCTCCCACTTATAGAAAATCATTCTCCAGCGCATATTTGCCCTTATGATCAAGCCTGTAGCTATTTAGAATGGGCTGCTAAAGAATTAAAATTAGATCAAGGTATCGTAGAAATACTCAGTCACCCTCGAAAAGTTGTCACAGTTTCCATTCCCATAAAAATGGATAATGGGGAAGTGCGGGTTTTTGCTGGACATCGGGTACAACATTCCGATATTTTAGGCCCCTATAAAGGTGGTATTCGCTACCATGAAGCAGTGACATTACGAGAAGTATCCGCCCTAGCCATGCTCATGACTTGGAAATGTGCATTGTTAGGCATTCCCTACGGTGGTGGCAAAGGCGGAATTCCCATAGACCCCAAAAAGTTCAGTATGGGGGAATTGGAACGGATTAGTCGCCGTTATATTAGCGAATTAATTAAAGACATTGGACCATCCGTAGATATACCCGCACCAGACATGGGAACATCGGCACGGGAAATGGCATGGATGATGGATACTTATTCTGTCAATGTTGGTCATTCTGTCCCCGGAGTAGTTACAGGTAAACCATTATCTATTGGTGGTTCCCTGGGACGAGAAATGGCGACTGGGCGCGGTGTGATGATTATTGTTCGTGAAGCGATCGCCGATCACGGTAAATCCCTCGTAGGAGTCCGGGTAGCAATTCAAGGCTTCGGTAATGTAGGTGGGGCAGCGGCCGAATTGCTACACCAACAAGGAGCAAAAATTATCGCTGTTTCCAGTGCTAGTGGGGGTATCTTTGCCGAAAATGGTCTTGATATTCCTGCTGTCAAAGCCTACGCTGCGGCCAACCATCGCAGCGTAGTGGGATTTCCCCAAGCAACACCCATTAGTAATGCAGACTTATTAACTTTACCTTGTGATGTCCTGATTCCTGCCGCTTTGGAAAACCAAATTACCGCAGAAAATGTCCATCAAATCAAAGCCCAATTTGTCGCAGAAGCGGCTAATGGTCCAGTGACTTTGGCAGCTAACCGCGTTCTAGAAGCCCAAGGTGTCACCGTGTTACCGGATATTTTAGCCAATGCCGGGGGTGTGGTGGTCAGTTATTTAGAATGGGTACAAGGTCTTTCCTACCTATTCTGGGACGAAGAACGAGTCAACCGGGAAATGGAACATTTGATGGTTCAGGCTTACCGCAAGGTCATTCATGAGTCGCAAGCACGGGGGGTAAATCTGCGATTAGCTGCTTATACTTTGGGTGTAGGTAGAGTCGCGCAAGCTTTAAATGATCGGGGTTTGTATCCTTAGTTTTATCTATTGGGAAAATCTTATTCCCAAGTCGCTACATTCCTCAACACAGACGGAATTTCACCCTGTGATAAGGGAAATTCTAACATTGTTTCTTTATAACCTAAATACCCAGATTCAGTAAAAGATAAAAGCATTCGTTCTAGCGCCAACCAAACTTCTGGTTCATATTCCCAATCATGATAGCGTCTGGCACGTCCAGCAATGGAACGTAAAGCCCAAAAATAAGAATTCCTAACAACAGAACCACCTTTTTTAAATTCTGGTACATCCTCATGGTGAATAAACAAAACATTATTTTCAATTCTGGATCTCATAGATGTAGAGGCGCATGACCTGCGCCCATTCAAGATTAAGAAAGAAGAAAAAGTTCCTGCTTATAGACTTTTATAATAAACTTTTTATCTCATTTCCAGTGCATACCACTATGGCTGAATGCTTAATTTATTTTCACCTGACTAGCTGCCTTTACCGCCTTTTCTCTAGCTGCTTGAATATCCCCACCTTTTGCTAAAGCCACCCCCATGCGACGATAAGGATGAGCAGTAGGTTTACCAAACAACTTAATATCTACATCTTTTTCAGCTAAAGCTTCAGCTACACCAGTAAAAGTAATAGAATCAGATTTTTTTGAAGCTAAAATTACCGCACTTGCGGAAAATCCTAACCGTTCAATGTGGGGAATTGGTAAACCTAAAATAGCTCGCAGATGTAATTCAAATTCATTCAAATTCTGAGAAATTAATGTCACCATGCCTGTATCATGGGGTCGAGGAGACAGTTCTGAAAAAATGACTTCATCTTTAGTAATGAAAAATTCAACCCCAAAAATTCCCGCACCACCTAAAGCATCAGTAACTTTTTTAGCAATTTCTTGAGATGCTAAGATTTTAGCTTCAGAAATAGCTGCCGGTTGCCAAGATTCTTGATAATCACCTCTTTCTTGACGGTGGCCAATGGGATCACAAAAAATTGTCGGTGCGTCCCATTGTTTAATCGTTAGTAAAGTAATTTCAATTTCAAAATTAATGAATTCTTCGACAATTACCTTTTGGCTATCACCACGAGAATTAAAAATAGCATAATTCCAGGCTTTTTCTACCTCATTTCTATCATTAACTACAGATTGACCTTTCCCCGAAGATGACATTACAGGTTTAACAACATTAGGAAAGCCAATTTCTTCAGAAATACTAATTAACTCTTCCAAAGTGACAGCATAACCATATTTAGCAGTTCTAATGCCTAATTCTTGATGTGCTAATTCTCTAATTCTGTCCCGGTTCATGGTGTAATTAGTCGCCGCTGCTGTGGGAATAACTGTAATTCCTCTTTGTTCAAATTCTTGTAATTTTTCGGTTCTAATTGCCTCAATTTCGGGAATAATAAAATCGGGCTGATGTTTATTTACAACCGCTTCTAAATCATCAGCACTCAGCATGGAAATAACTTCTGCACAATCAGCTACCTGCATGGCAGGAGCATCGGCATATCTGTCCACAGCAATGATATAATTACCTAAACGTTGAGCCGCAATTACAAATTCTTTTCCTAGTTCTCCTGAACCAAGCAGCATTAATTTTTGGGGTAGTTTTAGTGTCTTAATCATAAGTTAGATACCGCAGATGTTGATTTAAATATCTTGTCATTATTTTACATGGTTTGGGGATTTTGTCCGAGAAGGTTGGATAAAAAACAGGACAATTCAGGACTTACGCAACTGGCACATTGGTAGGGTGCGTCAGATATCAACAATCTCTTTATTTGCAGGATTTATGCAGTTTGACGCACCCTACAACAGATTTTTGGTGTGACACTTGCGTAAGTCCTTTTACCGAAGATTAAAATATTCTCCGCTTTAGAGGGTGTTTGAAAAGTCTAATTTATTACTTGCAAGGGCGACTAGAAGTCGCGGAACTACACAGACGAAACCCACCTATTCCTTCGGTCCCGTAAGGGATACGTGGGTTCAAAAGCCTTGATTTTTCGTTAGTCCACGCAGGTGGACTTTGTTTGTGTAGTAGCGATTTCTAATCGCCGGAAACTTTTCAAACATCTTCTTAGATGTGTAGGAGTAAAGCATGATCTCATTGGTGTCAACTTAGAAACACTGGGAATGAATTCTCCGTCTCATCACACCAATAAGCACTGCTAAACCCTTACCGATAAAATCAGCTTGATTCAATTATTAATATGGCCAAGTCCAATCACGAATTTCTGGCATATCTTCACCGTGTTTCTGGATATATTGCTTATGTTCTATCAACTTATCTTGCAATTTTTGCTTCACATAAGCTGCTTGATAACCTAACTTTGGTACACGGTCAATCACATCCATAACCAAGTGAAATCTATCCAAATCATTCATCACCACCATATCAAAAGGTGTGGTTGTTGTTCCCTCTTCTTTATAACCACGAACATGAATATTTTGGTGGTTTGTATGCCGATAGGTGAGACGATGAATTAACCAAGGATAACCATGAAATGCAAAGATAATGGGTTTATCAGTTGTGAAAATTGTATCAAAGTCTTTGCTACTTAAACCGTGAGGATGTTCACTTTTTGGTTGTAGTGTCATCAAATCAACAACATTCACAACCCGCACTTTTAAATCGGGGAAATTTTGTCTTAAAATATCTACAGCCGCTAAAGTTTCCAAGGTCGGAACATCTCCAGCACAAGCCATTACTACATCAGTTTCACTGTCTTGATCATTACTTGCCCATTCCCAAATTCCTAAACCTTTAGTACAATGTTTAATTGCCGAATCCATGTCTAAATATTGTAAAGCAGGTTGTTTGCCAGCTACAATCACATTGACATAATTACGACTTCTTAAACAATGGTCGGTTACTGATAGCAAAGTATTAGCATCAGGTGGCAGATAAACACGAATAATTTCGGCTTTTTTGTTAATTACATGATCAATAAAACCAGGATCTTGGTGAGAGAAACCATTATGATCTTGTCGCCAAACATGAGAAGTGAGAAGATAATTTAAAGACGCAATTGGTCTTCTCCAAGTAATATGACGAGTCGTTTTCAACCATTTGGCGTGTTGGTTGAACATCGAATCAATGATGTGAATAAAAGCTTCATAGCAGGAGAAGAAACCATGACGACCTGTTAATAAATATCCTTCTAACCAGCCTTGACAATTGGTTTCGCTAAGGATTTCCATTACTCGACCGTCGGGTGATAAATGGTCATCTTCAGGAAGAATTTGAGCATCCCAAGCGCGGTTTGTCACTTCTAAGACAGGATCTAACCGATTGGATGCGGTTTCGTCAGGACCAAAAACGCGGAAGTTACGGCTTTCGTCGTTGAGTTTCATAATGTCACGGAGAAACCTACCCGTTACCTTGGTAGCTTCAGCGTTAACTGTCCCTGGTTTGGCTACTTCTACAGCATAGTTGCAGAAATCAGGCATTTTCAAATCACGCAGCAAAATTCCGCCGTTAGCGTGGGGGTTGTCTCCCATGCGACGCTGACCTTTAGGTGCTAATTCTGCGAGTTCGGGAATCAGTTGACCCTTGGTGTCGAAAAGTTCTTCCGGTTTGTAACTTTTCAGCCAATCTTCCAGCAATTGCAGATGTTTCGGTTTACCAGCTATATCACTAAAGGGGACTTGGTGCGATCGCCAATAATCCTCTGTTTTCTTCCCGTCCACTTCCTTGGGACCCGTCCAACCTTTAGGAGTGCGTAAAACAATCATCGGCCATTGCGGTCTTTCTTCGCAACCATGTACCCGCGCTTCTCTTTGGATACTTTGAATTTCAGGAATGATGGTATCTAATACTGCTGCCATTTTTTGGTGAACGTCCGCCGGGTCAGCACCTTCCACAAAGTAAGGTTTATAGCCATAGCCGATAAACAGGCTTTCTAACTCTTCATGAGGTATCCGTGCTAATACGGTAGGATTAGCAATTTTGTAACCATTCAAATGCAGAATTGGTAAAACCGCACCATCAGTAACCGGGTTAATAAATTTGTTAGAATGCCAACTAGTTGCCAAAGAACCAGTTTCCGCTTCTCCGTCACCGACCACCGCCGCAACTATCAAATCAGGGTTATCAAATACCGCCCCATAAGCGTGAACTAAAGCATAACCTAATTCTCCCCCCTCATGGATAGAACCAGGAGTTTCTGGGGCGACATGGCTGGGAATACCACCAGGAAAGGAAAATTGTTTGAATAGTTTTTGCATTCCCTCTTCATCCTGGGAGATGTTAGGGTAATATTCGCTATATGTTCCTTCTAAGTAGGTATTGGCAACAAGTCCGGGTCCACCATGTCCGGGTCCAGCTATGTAAATTGCATTGAGGTCGTATTTTTTAATAATTCTGTTGAAGTGGGCATAAATTAAGTTTAGCCCTGGAGTAGTTCCCCAATGTCCTAAGAGTCGAGGTTTAACGTGTTCTTGTTTGAGGGGTTCTCTTAGTAAAGGATTATCAAGAAGGTAAATTTGTCCAACAGACAGATAGTTAGCAGCACGCCAATAAGCGTTGATTTGTTGCAATTCTGTGTCCGTTAAAGGTTTTATCTGTGGAATACTGGCAATAGTCATTTCCAACTCCAGTGTAAAGTATTTGCACCAATTAATTTTAAACCCCATTGTCAAGAAGTAGGGGGCGCAATTCCTTCTAAGTATCAGAAAAAAACGAAAATATCGGTGAGAAAAATACTTCCATATCCGCGATAAAATTCTCAAGCACAAATCACAGATTATCCATGATAGAAACCGACTGGAAGACCGTCAAAACCTACGAAGACATCATCTACCAAAAAACCGACGGTATCGCCAAAATCACCATTAACCGTCCCCACAAACGTAACGCATTCCGCCCAAAAACCGTATTTGAATTATACGAAGCCTTTTGGGATGCTAAAGAAGATACTTCTATTGGCGTAGTCCTATTTACAGGTGCAGGACCCCATACAGATGGAAAATATGCCTTTTGTTCAGGTGGTGATCAAAGTGTACGTGGACAAGCAGGTTATGTAGATGAAACCGGAATCCCTCGGTTAAACGTCTTAGACTTGCAACGTCTCATTCGTTCCATGCCCAAAGTAGTAATTGCCCTAGTCGCGGGTTATGCTATCGGTGGGGGTCATGTTCTCCATTTAATTTGTGATTTAACTATTGCTGCTGATAATGCTATTTTTGGGCAAACAGGACCCAAAGTAGGGAGTTTTGATGGTGGTTTTGGGGCTAGTTATTTAGCCAGAATAGTAGGACAAAAAAAAGCCAGGGAAATATGGTTTCTCTGTCGTCAATATAACGCCCAAGAAGCTTTAGAAATGGGTTTAGTTAATACCGTCGTCCCTGTCGAACAACTAGAAACAGAAGGCGTACAATGGGCGCAAGAAGTATTAGAAAAAAGTCCCATAGCTATTCGTTGTCTGAAATCAGCATTTAACGCCGACTGTGACGGACAAGCTGGTTTACAAGAATTGTCTGGTAACGCTACTCTACTTTATTACATGACACAAGAGGGAGCAGAAGGAAAACAAGCCTTTTTGGAAAAACGTCCCCCTAACTTCCGGGATTTTCCCTGGTTGCCTTAAAATTATCTTCGAGTCGCATCTGTCTGGCAGGTGCGATTGTCCTGTCGGTGCATTTATTACTGCACCCTCTGGCGAATCAACGGCATTGTAGATAAGATTTCTAATGAACTATTTAATTTCAGACTAAAGCAACATCTAACACGCCTATTCCTCTACGAGAGTTAGATTATTATGTCAGGTTAACACGCCAATATAAAATTCCTGTCACTCAAGTAGTAATTTTTTTACAAGAAACAAATCACGAAAACGCTTTTATCGAAGCTTATCTGACTGAAACTACAACTCACCGCTATCGCGTCATTAGGATGTTTACGGTTTGAGAAAAACTTAATTCGTCAATTGTTAAGTGAGGAAATTATGCAAGAATCAGTAATTTATCAAGATATTTTCCAAAAGGGTGAGCAACGCGGTAGACAACTTGGTGAGCATCAAGACAGTCGCCACAAAAAATGGAGTATATACCAAAATCGCACCTGTTGTGGAAGGTGCGATTTCTGAAGATGTCAAAATTGGAACCACTAACAAATTGCCAGTCAAATTTTATTAGGGTGGACAGAAAATTGATGACCGTAATCATGAATAGTTAAATGAGTACGCTTTGATTTTTCACTTCTTGTGTAGTGGAAGTAGGAATATCTTCGACAGAGGCTACTGTAACATGATCCAAATCCGTCGGGAGAGTTTGAGTAGCCGCAAAAACAGGTTTGGCTACTGGTAAACTCCAAGCATCTTCTAAAGTTTCCCAAGCAGGTGCAAAAGCGGCCATGACCAAAGGACAAGCTTTCCAGACCCCTTGGACTGGTGCGCTCAATTTTTCACACATACCACCACGACGACCTTGTGGCTGGTAATAACGACAATAACGACAGGTAGATGTCAAACGCTTAATTAGTTTCATGTGCCTTCATCTTCAGTACCATTCAGGACTACTTATCACACTTATATATCTTGCTTCTTAATCAAAATAGGCATGAAGGGTAAAAAATCATTGTTGGATATAGGTTCTAGCGATTATTAACCATAAATAAACTTTAGGATATCTTTAGATTCTTGTTATATATGTAAATAATTATTAGAGTGCGTACATATTTATTTTTACCTAAAACTTATTGGGGATCAAGATTAAAACATTGATTTTGGATTTCCTCGTTTTGTAAAAACGTTACTTTAGATAGAGTTAAAATCAGTTCTTAGCATTTAACTTACTGAATTATTTACAATAGTTCAATATTTATCCTAACCGCTTGGAACAGCAGAGAGAACAAACATTCCAGCGTTCCAGTTCACCCGGTGGAGTGGGACATTGACATTGGGGACATAGGGGGAGATGATGCGATCGCTCTTGCATCATCTTAGACCAATTCTCAAAAGCACCCAAAGCATTGTCAATATTGGGTTTAACCAACCTATCACCAATCAAATCATCAGCTATATAACTAGGATGTTCTGATGCCGAAACAGTGGCTTCTGTTCCCGTTATTGATGAATTTTTCCACTCGGCTGTAGAAAAGCGAATATCTACCAAAGACGTAGACAGCTTGTCATTTAATTTCATCAATATAGTTTTCCGTCCAAAAGTCAAATTTTGCGCCCAAGCAGCACTAGAAGTTGCTACCCACAAAACATCACGCTGAATAGACAAAGGACGAGTTTGCACCGCAACAGTAGTCCCCACAACTTCTCCCCAACACTTCAGTAACCGCAGCAATACCTGTTCTTGCCATTGTGGTGAGCGTTGAATATTTCCTAAAACCTGATCAATTGACTTAAAAGACATATTGTGTTAGTAGTTTTACCATAAAATAACTGAATACTTACAAACAACTTTCGTTAAGATGAGGAGAATTAATTACACAATTGATTTTTCTGTTCCCTGTTCCCTCTCTCAACAAGTGAACTTAATTTTGTCCGACTACCTGTATTAAAAATTCATAAGAATACCCGGTAAGTGGGAAACTCAGTGGCTTTAGCCCTGAGAGGGAAACGACACTTCGACAAGCTCAGTGACCGCACGAGCGGTTTTAACCGCTGTGGATATTAAAATTGAAACCAGATTTTTGATTGGAATCTGGAAACCAACTCCCATTTCTGGGGTAATGTTAGCCTCGACCTGTTATAAGAGCTTGTTAGGCTTGCAACACTGTTCCAGTGACCTTAGAACTGTTTAATCACAAGCGACAGAGCAGGGAACTGGCTTCGCATTCCAGGGTGTCGTGACTCAAATAACGGCTACCATGAGAGTATACTCAGGGTGGTCTGGTCAGTACGGCTTGCTTGATTACTCTTGCAAGCCCAGTCCCTTTAGGGCTGGGTTACTGACTTAATCATCTACCCTAAATCCATCTTAAACAATGAATCAAAATCCCTTGATAGATTCTCCCAAATCTCCCCAAAAACCGGGCTTAAATCCTACCCTAGCCACCGCCCTGGCTAGTTTAGAAATACAATTAGATCAAGAATTAACCAGATATAGACGCACACGCAAAAACACAAAACCACAAACAGCAAGAAGTGTAGAAAGTTACACTAATTATCAAACAACAACCTTGTCGAAGGAGATTCAACTACCAGCAGTTCCTCCCGTACCCATTCCCTCAGAAAATCCATTCTTGACAAATGAGACTGAAACCATTGATTTTCCCCAGGAGTTTGCTAACTCAGACATAGAAGAAACCCCCACACCTCCCAACTTAGAAAAATCAACTAGCAGTATAGTTCCCACCAAAATTCCCTCCTCCGACAACCAAACCCTCCTCACCACAAATGATCCTCCTCAACAACCAAATGATTATTTAGAATCTAGTGAGGCATTATTGCGGAGTTTAACTGCCGAAGCACCACAAAATCAAACTCCTAATTCTCCTAAATCCCGTGATAGTGTCTTATCACCTTTAGGTATTGGTTCAATGCTGTTGCTATTATTGGCAAGTTTGACTTTAGGTTATGTTGTCTTCAATCCCAAAAACTTGCCCAAACTTAATTTCAGTAGCTTACAAAATAATAATTCATCAAAGACTGCGGAAAATACAGAAAACACAGAAATTATAGAAAATAATTCCCAACTAACTAGCGAACCAAAAATCACCCCCATAGCTAAATATCCTAATTTAGCCATCCAAGAATTTCGACAAGTGAGAGATCCTAAAGATGTCGTAGATTTAACACCAAAAGTTAAACCGACCCCTCAAATCATTCCCACTCCTCTAGCTATTCAACCCTCCATAACTCCTATCTCTCCATTACCGAAACTTTCCCCCTTACCTAACACCCTCTCTAAATCCACACCTTTACCAAAGCCTACAGCTACTTCATTACCCCTATCAGAAGATGTCAAACCATCTGCTAATGGCTACTATTACATTATTGCGGATAATCAAGGCGACAAAGCCTTAACAGCCGCCAAGCAAGTTGTTCCTGATGCTTATTTATCACCAAATAAAAAATTTATTTATTTAGGTGCATTGAAAACAAAGGATGAGATTAAGCGCAGATTGCAGGAATTAGAAGCAAAAGGAATCAAAGGACGATTACAACAGCCATAATCAAAAAAAGCTGGTTTTAGTGAATAAAATTTACTGACTTTAACGCCAAAAATTCTGATCTTCGCGCCTTTGCGTGAGGCCAATTCATACTGATTTATCACTATGATAGCAATATAGCAATCTTCAAAGTCTGGTAAATGGTCAAGGTAGAGCCAACATGGAAGTTATTAACCGTATTTTGCGGGTGATTCGCGCTAATTTTAATAGTCTGGTTAGCAATGCAGAAGATCCAGAAAAAATTCTGGAGAAGGCTTTCATGGAAATGCAGGAGAATTTGGTACAATTGCGTCAAGGGGTAGCTCAAGCGATCGCCACCCAAAAACGCACAGAACGCCAAGCAGCCGCCGGAGAATCCCAAGCCGCAGAATGGTATCGTCGCGCCCAATTAGCCCTCCAGCAGGGTAATGACTCCCTCGCACGGGAAGCTCTCACCAAACGCAAATTTTACCAAGAAACCGCGACAACTTTAACCGGTCAAATTCAGCAACAAAAAGATGTAGTCGCCAAATTAAAGCAAGATATGCGGACTTTAGAGTTAAAACTGGCTGAGGTAAAAACTAAAAAAGATATGTATATCGCTCGCGCTCGTTCCGCCGAAGCCTCCTATCGGCTGCAAGAAATGTTAACTGGAACTTCTGCTACATCTAGCTTAGGTGCATTAGAACGAATGGAGGAAAAAGTTTTACAGATAGAAGCACAATCAGAAGTTGCTAGTACACTGGGTGGTGATGATCTAGAAAAAAAATTTGCATCCTTAGATTCTCATCATGATATTGATACAGAACTCGCAGCCATGAAGGCTTATATCCTCAATCAAGGGGAAAATCCCCAGCCGGATCATAATTTACCCAAAACACCCGAACCATAACTTTCCGTGGTTAATATGGATAATTAATAGGTTCATGATTCAGAATAGAAAAAAAGATAGTAATCCAGACTGGAAAAACTACATTGGCATAGGTAGCTATTAATATAGTAGAAAAGCTAACTATCAAATCAAGAGCGTAAACCTCTAAAGGAAAAATAAATTTATGGGATTATTTGATCGCCTTAAACGAGTAGTTGGTGCTAACTTAAACGATTTAGTCAGTAAAGCCGAAGATCCAGAAAAAATGCTGGAACAAGCCCTCTTAGAAATGCAAGAGGACATGGTGAAGTTGCGTCAAGGTGTAGCCCAAGCGATCGCCGCCCAAAAACGGACAGAAAAACAGTATAATGAGGGACAAAACGAAATTAATAAATGGCAGCGCAACGCCCAACTTGCCCTGCAAAAAGGTGATGAAAACCTAGCCCGTCAAGCATTAGAGCGCAAGAAAACTTATACTGATACCGCTACGGCATTAAAAACTAGTCTAGATCAGCAAACTGTTCAAGTTGAAGGACTCAAGAAGAATTTAATCCAGCTAGAGAGCAAAATTTCTGAAGCCAAAACCAAGAAAGAAATGCTCAAAGCCCGAATTACCGCGGCCAAAGCCCAAGAACAATTGGGAAATATGGTGAGCGGAATGAGTACCAGCAGTGCCATGTCCGCTTTTGAGCGCATGGAAGAAAAAGTATTAATGGAAGAAGCTAAATCTCAGGCTGTATCCGAGTTAGTAAGTGCAGATTTAGATCACCAATTTGCCCAGTTAGAATCTGGTAGTGATATTGATGATGAATTGGCTGCTTTGAAAGAAGGCATAGCATCTAATCAAAAGATACTACCACCAGGACAACCCAGCACCACAACTCCAGTACAACCAACCAGCACAGCTAAACAGGCTGAACCAGTTGATGCTGAATTGGAGGCTTTACGCAAACAATTGGATAATCTGTAGTTTTTGCAGATAACTCAATTCAGCTAATCCCACACATCTTGGTTGTGGGATTTTACTCCATTTTCAAAGACGAAAAGTTTATTAGTAAATCTTTTACCATCTAAAATTCAAAATCTAAAATCGGATAACAACTGACTCTCAGATTGGGATAAAGTATTTTGTGAATGAATTTGATTAATTTATGTCCATTGCATAATGGCGGTATGAAAATCAAAAATTCCATTTCTCGAACTCTTACTCTTTGCGCCTCTGCGCCTCTGCGAGAGACAAACTCATACTTTCATTCGGCAAAGCAAACTTATACTACTTTATGGAGACTATAATGAACAAGGGTATAATCACTATCACTGATGCTGAGTTTGAAACGGAAGTGTTAACAGCCGAGCAGCCTGTATTAGTTTATTTCTGGGCTTCCTGGTGTGGTCCTTGTCAATTGATGTCACCAGTGATTAACTTGGCTGCGGCAACTTACAGCGATCGCCTAAAAATTGTTAAAATGGAAGCCGACCCTAATCCAGTCGCTATCAAGCAATATCAGGTAGAAGGTCTTCCCGCTCTGAGATTGGTAAGAGGAAAAGAGCTATTAGAATCTGTCGAGGGAGTAATTGGTAAAGAGAAATTACTCAGTCTTTTAGATCAGCATTTAAATAATAATTAGTTACCAATTAGTGATCAAAAACTCTGGAGTTTTGATCACTCACTCATGACTAATGACCAATGAATAATAATTACAATGCAATTTGCTACCCGGTTACAACCCTTAAAATCTAACGTATTTGCCGATATGGACACAGCCAAGTCCATTGCTTTGGCTGCTGGAAGAGAATTAATTGATTTATCTTTAGGTTCATCAGATTTACCCGCCGAGAATCACGTCATAGAAGCGATCGCTCAATCTCTCCATGATCCTAGCACTCATGGCTACTTGTTATTTCGTGGTACTCAAGATTTCCGTCAAGCCGCAGCCCAATGGTACGAGCAGAAATTCGGTATCCCAGTTAACCCAGAAACAGAAGTTTTACCCCTCATTGGTTCTCAAGAAGGAACAGCCCATTTACCCTTAGCCGTGCTTAATCCCGGCGATTTTGCCCTATTATTAGATCCTGGTTATCCTTCCCATGCTGGCGGAGTATACTTGGCTAGTGGTCAAATTTACCCCATGCCAATAAAACCAGAAAATAATTTTTTACCGGTTTTTAGCGATATTCCCCCCACTATTTTAGCCCAGTCGCGGTTAATGGTTTTAAGCTATCCTCATAATCCTACCAGTGCGATCGCCCCCCTATCCTTCTTTCAAGAAGCCGTAGCCTTTTGTCAACAACATAATATAGTTCTCGTTCACGACTTCCCCTACGTAGATTTAGTCTTCACAGAAACCGAAACCCCAAAATCCCCTGTTCCCTCAATATTGCAAGCAGACCCCCAAAAAAGCGTCTCCATTGAATTTTTCACCCTATCAAAGTCCTATAATATGGGAGGCTTCCGCATTGGTTATGCAATTGGGAATCCCCAACTAATTCAAGCCTTAAAGCAAATCAAAGCCACCGTTGATTTTAATCAATATATAGGAATTTTGAACGGGGCGATCGCCGCCCTCACCGGATCACAAGATGGTGTAAAATCTGCCGTTGATATTTTTCGTCAACGGCGGGACACCTTCATTAAAGCCTTGCACCGTATCGGTTGGAACGTTCCCACACCAGGAGCCACAATGTACATTTGGGCAAAATTACCCACACAATGGAGTCATAATTCCATAGAATTCTGCACCGAACTAGTTAAAAAAACAGGTGTAGCCGCTTCCCCAGGAGTCGGCTTCGGTCAATTCGGTGAAGGATACGTTCGCTTTGCATTAGTACAAAAACCAGAAATCTTAGAAACTGCTGTCGAGAGAATTTCCCAGTTCCTCTATTAACTCAAGTTGCTAGTCATCTAATTGAGCCTGGTAATTGGTAATTGGTAAATTTCTCATCCTGTTAATCCTTTAATCCTGGATATCCTGATTCAGACAAATTACATCCTTAAACCATTCTCATACTCAAATCCAACCACTTAGACTGAGTAATAGGCGCACTAGTAGAAATATAATCAACACCAGTTTCCGCAACAGCGCGAACAGTCTCCAAAGTTACATTTCCCGAAGCCTCAATTTTCACTCGATCATCTTCATCACGAATCAATAATACAGCCTCACTCATCATAGACAAAGGCATATTATCCAACATAATAATATCTGCTTTGTACTGTAAAGCTTCCCGCACCTGTGCTAAATTTTCCGTCTCCACCTCAATTGTTAGAGGATAAGGAACGTGAGAACGAATGCGGGTAATAGCTTCCCCAATTCCCCCAGCCGCAACAATATGATTATCCTTAATCATCACCGCATCATCTAAACCCATGCGGTGATTCATAGCACCACCCAAAGCAGTAGCGTACTTTTCCAAAATTCTCAACCCTGGAGTAGTTTTGCGCGTATCCACCAACTGAGCAGGTAAATCAGCTATTTTTTCTACATACATATTAGTCAAACTGGCAATTCCACTTAACCGCATCACCAAATTAAGCGCTACCCTTTCCCCCATTAACAGCGTATCCAGTGAACCATTAATTTCCGCTATCACCTGTCCTGGTTCGCATAGTGTACCCTCATCGGTAACATTGACAAAATCAACTTGATTATTCAAAAGCTGAAACACCCTAGCCGCAATCGGTAAACCAGCAATTATCCCTGGTGCTTTGGCTATCCATTTAGCTTCTCCTCTAGTGGGATGTTGGGACAATAGAGATTGAGTAGTACGATCTCCCCTACCAATATCTTCCAACAACCAACTTTGCAACAATTGATCCAGCACCAAAAACGGTGGTAGTACAGCCACTGAACTCTTCATATCATCTCTAATATCTATCTATATCCACTCAACACTATCAATTATTGTCTTTCTTTCTCTAATGACTCAAAAAAACCCATAAGTGGAACTCCACAAACCCAGCCAAATCAAAAACACCACCAAAGGGGCAGAAATCTCAGGAATTTTAACGCTCATAACCCTTGTCTCACAAGGATTTTAGATAAAACAAAAAACAAACCGAAAAATAGTTTGCCAAAGTAGTTGACAAACAAAAGTAGATTCGATATATTAAGTAAGTGCCGAACAGAGCAGCCAAAAAGAGGCGACACTAAACAGCACACCGAACCTTGAAAATATTATAGTTTGAAAGCCAGAATACAACAAGTACCCTGCGTCAGAGAAAGAAAATAACCTGACCGTGGTTGTAAAAACGGTTAAGAAAGAGCTTTATAACAGACGAACCAAAATGGAGAGT
>NZ_JAQMSE010000094.1:0-3836 GCF_028330045.1 Aphanizomenon sp. CS-733/32 | reverse complement strand
TGAACGAAAATCCCTCGTTTCAGGCTTTTGGTGATTAACTTCTGCTCAATAGCGAGCGCTCAAAAATCATCAAAAAATCACGTTAAAATGCCCGAAACCCATACCTTATATTTGGTTGATCCTGTCAATGCGTAAGTCCTAGTTATATAGTTTTAATTTAAAATCTACTATTTTTGAGATCACCGACTTCTATCAATATAGAATAAATCATTGAATTATCTTGAAAATTCGGGGATATGAACAGTAATAAATTAATCTTGCACTTGACTTAACCAATTTTGTAAATCTTGTAAACTGCTAAAGTCTAACAACGCTTCACCAAGATTTTCTAAATTGCTCAAAGATAACTGAGCAATATTATTTTTTGCTTCCTCCGGTAAATCTACTAAACGTCTAGTTAACTGTCGAAGAATTAAATTTAAATCACTTTCTTTAAGTCCTTCTTGTTTAATTTCTTGATAAGCACGACTTCTTTCTAATGAAATTCCTAACATGACTTGAACCTCCTGTAAAGTCAGATTTTCAAACCTGTACATCATAATTGTAGTAATCATTTCTAAAATCATGTCATTTGATGATGATTCTTGATTACTTTTTGTTAATAAATACCTAGCTGCTGCTGGTACTTGACTCTCTTTTAAAGTCGACGGACAGAACTAATTGTAGAGTCCATAGAATTTCATATAGAAGGTTTAATAGAGTCAGGTTTACCAATTCCCCAACCTACAAGTATCGCTCAAGAAGTTGAAGTTTTAATTTAAGTAGTAATATAGATATGAATAAATAGGGAAATTGGCAACCTGTACCTAAAAATAGTGGTGAAAAATGGAAACAATGAAATTGCTGGCACATATCGGGACAGATGGTATAATGTCATTTATTTCTTTTGTTTCTTTTTGTAAATGCTGCTGCAACATATCAGTTAAAGTTTTTTCGGCTGAAAAAGCATCATAAGGCGACCAAACTTCATAAGTTTTACCATCTTCAAGAAAAGCTGAATTTTGTGCATCTTTAGCTAATTCTACGGCTAAAAATTGAATAGCTTTGATTTTTTCTTGATCAGATAATTTTCGCAGTGATGGCAAAATCTCTGTCAATGTCATAAAAATACAGGGTAAAAAGTGGTTACATTATAACATTATGAATAACTTGATAATTGCTAATTTATTGACAAGATTAAAAAGAAATCCATGATCTTAATTGCCGTAAACAGATAGAATATTTCTCTGTCCCCTTGGTGCATAACTTCCATGACCATATTTGGTGAAAGTCCCTTTTCTCCCCAAGAAATAGCCTCAGAAGGCATAAAACCAGAAGAATATACCGAAATCGTCCGCCGCTTAGGTCGTCACCCCAACAAAGCCGAACTCGGTATGTTTGGGGTGATGTGGTCAGAACATTGCTGTTATAAAAATTCCCGCCCTTTACTCAAACAGTTTCCCACCGCAGGCCCCCGCATTCTCGTTGGACCCGGCGAAAATGCCGGAGTTGTGGATATCGGCGACGGACTACAATTAGCGTTTAAAATAGAGTCCCATAACCACCCCTCCGCCGTTGAACCATTTCAAGGCGCTGCAACCGGAGTTGGTGGGATATTAAGAGATATATTCACAATGGGGGCGCGTCCCATGGCCTTATTAAACTCTTTGCGGTTTGGTGATTTGAATGATCCGAAAACCCAAAGATTATTTACAGGCGTAGTGGCGGGTATAAGTCATTATGGTAACTGCGTTGGCGTTCCCACAGTCGGTGGTGAAGTCTATTTTGACCCCGCCTACTCTGGAAATCCCCTGGTCAACGTCATGGCGCTGGGTTTGATGGAAACGTCGGAAATTGTCAAATCAGGGGCTTCTGGCTTCGGAAATCCGGTGCTGTATGTGGGTTCAACCACCGGACGGGATGGCATGGGCGGCGCGAGTTTTGCCAGTGCGGAATTGACTGATGAATCAATGGATAACCGTCCCGCTGTGCAAGTCGGAGATCCATTTGTCGAAAAGTCCTTAATTGAAGCTTGTTTAGAGGCATTTAAAACCGGGGCAGTAGTAGCGGCACAGGATATGGGCGCTGCGGGTATCACCTGTTCAACTTCGGAAATGGCGGCTAAAGGTGGTGTGGGGATTAATTTCGATTTAGATAAAATTCCGGTGCGGGAATCGGGAATGATTCCTTATGAATACCTGCTTTCGGAATCTCAAGAACGAATGTTGTTTGTTGCTGAAAAAGGACGAGAACAGGAATTAATTGATATTTTCCACCGTTGGGGACTGCAAGCGGTAGTTGCGGGGACGGTGATTGCAGAACCCATTGTCAGAATTTGGTTTCAGGGGAAAATTGCGGCGGAAATTCCGGCTGATGCTTTGGCGGAAAATACGCCTTTGTATGAAAGGGAATTATTAACAGAAGCCCCCGAATATGCCCAAAAAGCTTGGCAATGGACAAGTGATAGTTTACCTGTTTGCAATGCTGCGGGGATTGAAATTGCGGGAAGTTGGCAAAGTTGGAATCAGATTTTATTGACTTTGCTAGATACTCCCACCATTGCTTCTAAAAGCTGGGTTTATCGCCAATATGACCATCAGGTTCAGAATAACACTGTATTGTTACCCGGTGGTGCTGATGCGGCTGTGATTCGTATCCGTCCCTTAGAGTCTCCTCAGTCCCCAGTCCCCAGTCCCAAAAGTGGTGTTGCGGCTACGGTAGATTGTAATTCTCGTTATGTCTATCTTGATCCCTATGAGGGTGCTAAGGCAGTGGTGGCGGAAGCTGCCCGGAATCTTAGCTGTGTGGGTGCTGAACCCATCGCTGTGACAGATAACCTCAATTTTGGTAGCCCGGAAAAACTCATTGGTTATTGGCAATTAGCGTCCGCCTGTCGAGGTTTGAGTGAAGGTTGTCGGGAGTTGGGAACGCCGGTAACTGGGGGAAATGTCTCTCTCTACAATGAAACTTTTGATGGGGAAGGTAATCCTCAACCAATTTACCCGACTCCGGTTGTGGGTATGGTGGGGTTAATTCCTGATTTAACGAAAATTTGTGGACAAGGTTGGCAAAATGTCGGGGATGTAATTTACCTTCTGGGTTTACCTATTCAATCCAAAATCCCAATTCCAAAATCTAAAATAGAATTGGGTGCTTCTGAATATTTGGCGACGATTCATCATACGATCGCAGGTAAACCCCCTAAAATTGATTTTGATTTAGAACGGTGTGTACAAAAAGCTTGTCGTGATGGTATTCGCGCCCTTTGGGTAAATTCTGCCCATGATTCGGCTGAAGGTGGTTTAGCTGTTGCTATAGCGGAATCTTGTCTTTCGGGAAATTTGGGGGCGGAAATTAATTTCCCAATTAGTGCAAATCATTCCCGATTTGATGAACTGCTGTTTGGTGAAGGTGGGGCGAGGATTTTAGTTTCTGTGAGTCAAGAAAACCAAGAAGTATGGGAGTCCTATTTACAGAAAAATCTGCCAAAGAACTCGCAAAAGCTAGGAAAAGTATCTAATTCCGGCAATTTAGAGATTTTCACCGCAGATAATCAGAAGTTACTCCAGGTTAGTCTCGAAGATATGAGCGATCGCTATTCTCAGGCAATCTCTAACCGTCTCGCTATCTATACCAATACCTAACCGACAGCAAAAATCGCCGAAAACAACATGAAAATTCACAATTCATCCTCTATCCTTGACCAATTTACGGTACTGTTTTAATGGATGGTTAAAGATTTGTTAAGAAGCAGGAAGAAGGTGACAGGTGATAGGTAACAGGTGACAGTGAAGAAGCAAGAGAAGAGACAAGATAAGTATTTTTCTCCCCCTGCACCCTACCCCCCTGCCCCCTGC